>NZ_BCAG01000007.1 GCF_001293685.1 Desulfatitalea tepidiphila
GATCTGCCAGTCGGCCGCGCGCAGTCGCAGTCCGGCAGCCACCACATCCGGCCGAACCGCCAGCAGATCGGCGGGCACCCCGGTTGCGGGCAAGGCGGCCAGTTCGGGCAATCGCCGACCGGTGATGCCGAGCTCGGCGCGCGGGGGGTTGCCCGTCAGCAGGGCCAGTTGATGCAGAAGCAGTTGCTCCTCCTGTTCGACCAGCGGTATCTCGGCCAGCACCGTCTCGACGACCTGCTTTTGCTGATAGACGTCAAGCACCGATGCCAGGGCATTGCGAAAACGCAGTTCTACGAGCTCCAGCAGAATCCGGTTGGTGCGCAGCTGGTCCTGCAACAGAGCAAGCTGCATGCGCTGGGACAGAATCCCCACCCACCGCAGCGCCACCTCGGCCGCGAGGGTCACGGCCGCGGCATTGAAATCCTGGCGCGAGGCCCCCGCCGCCAACTGCGCCGAACGGTGTTGGGCTTGCACGCGGCCCCACAAATCGATCTCATACCGGCTGACCAGGCCTGCGCCGGCGCTCTCCAGACGACTCTGGACGCCGCTGGCCGAACGCTGACGCCCCTTTAAATAATCGGCGTCGCCGGTCAGGTCCGGAAAACGCCCGGCCCCCGCCTGCACGGCCACGGCCTGGGCTTGTTGCAGGCGGGCCCAAACTTTGCGGATATCAAAATTCTGTGTCAGGGCGCTATCCACCAGCCGGTTCAGCTCCCGGTCCCCAAAACGCTCCCACCAACGGGAATCAACATCGACATCCCCGGAATAGAGGGCAAATTGATCCGGCACCCCCTGGTCCATCGAACGCGGCTCGGGCCTGAACGGTTGACACCCGGCGGCCAGAACGGCGCTCACCATCAAAAAGAATAAGGTCATCCGCCACAGGCGATGCATGGCACGGAAATCACGAGAACGCCTGGACATGGTTTCAATCTTTCGTTCGCATCGAATTGTGGTCCTCACTCAATCGTCATTGGCATGAATCTGCGCGGATGACGTGGGCGGGCGTAAAGCCTGCCTCTGCGAGATTCGCGGGCCAATAAGGCACATCCGGCGGCCACCCGGGTGTTTCACTGTAATCAACTTTGCGCCATATCAAAGCGTGGATCGAGATCGTGCCGCCCCCTCGCCGGTCGTGTCGCCACCGCACCCCTTGTCGAAGGCCGCCGATGCCGACATCCGGATGGTTGGATGGTATCCCGATTCAGTGGAATTATCAAACGGCAATGCAGGGCCCCAGGGATTCTAACTGAATGCCATTCACCAAATCCGGCCCGGGTGGGGCCCGAGGCAACGCCCAAGCCCAAGGCCAAGACCGATCAGGAAATCCTGATCGCCCTATTCGCCTTTTCCTTGGATCTTGAATGTGGTACAAGCGGCCCGGAACTTCACCACCCAAAAGGGAGCCGTTCGCCATGAGCCTGCACCCGCTAAAAAAATGCGGCCTTTGCCTGTCGGCCATTCTCTTTTTGCTCTCACTGTTTTGCGATTCGGGGATAGCCGCCACGATGAACTTTCCCGGCGGACAGACCGTGGACCTTACCAGCGCACAGTTCAATCGGCTCAAACGGCAGCCGGGCATTTTTTACGTGGAATACCCATCCCACACCCTCATCCCCGCCAAAACCACGGAACGGGTTGTGGTGGAGGTCCCTGAAGCACTGGGAGGCGGTTTCCTGATCGCCTTCTCCGAGGATTACCAAAAAGGATTGGCGGTTATTGCAGCCATCCCGGTCGACGGCCTTCAGCCTGCCCAAGCAAGCTTGGACCCGAACGCCAAGCCGGAAGGCGACCGCGCCGTCCGGACGGAATTCGCCTTGGACGGCGCCTACCGGGTCGACCGCTTGAAATGGAACATCGCCGGCGACAACTCCGGCAACAACCCCAATATCCTGTCGGAACTGACTTGGGAGGATCTGCGCATCTTCCAGCTTCGGTTGAGCAACACGACCCTGGTCAAGGAACGGATCTACCTGCGGGGATATGCATCCTACGGCTGGATCCAGTCCGGCGACAACCGGGACTCGGACTATCTCGCCGACAACCGCACGCTGGAGTGGTCGCGGTCGGACAATGCCACCGACGATGACGATGTGCTCGACGGTTCGCTGGGCCTCGGCTACCGATTCGCGATGGCAAACGAACGTATCGTATTGATTCCCCTGATCGGCTACTCCTACCACGAACAGAACCTGCGAATCACCGACGGCTACCAGACCATCCCGCCGACCGGCAGTTTTGCCGGGTTGGACAGCACCTACCAGACCCGATGGCACGGTCCCTGGCTGGGTGTCGATTTCAAGGCCCAGACCCCGCCCACGGATGCCTTTATCCAGCGCTGGATCTTTTTCACGACCCTGGAACTGCACTATGCCGATTACTACGCCGAGGCAAATTGGAACCTGCGCACCGACTTCGCCCATCCCAAAAGTTTCGAACACGATGCGGATGGATACGGGGTGCTGTTCAAGATCGGCACCCAGCTTATCTTCACGAAACACTGGGCCCTGAATATCGCCTATGACTATGCTTACTGGAAGGTGGAAGAAGGCACCGACCGTGTCTTTTTCGCAGACGGGACCCGCGCGACCACGCGGTTGAACGAGGTGGTCTGGCGGTCTCACGTCTTCTCTCTGGGCGTCGCCTATCAATTTTGACGGCGCCGCAAGAAACCCGATATCTAGGTTGCGCTCATCCCGTTGTCCTTGCGGCGTACGAGAAGAACGCCTCAGGACAAGGCATTTCGCGCGCCTTGAATTTGAACCTCTATCGCCAACGTACGGCAACCCCTTTTTTCACGAACTCATCAATTTCGATCGACTTGCCGAATCTCCCCGGGCAGCACCAGGCCGTCCGCCAGATAGGCTTCGATGGTCCATAGTGGCGGCGCTGCCGGTGCTTCGTTTGCCGGCCAGGGCCAGCCTTCGGGCATGGGTGTCTCGAAGCACATCTCCTCTTGGCGGGTCGGGTGAGAAAAACAGAGGCGGTGGGCCAGCAGGGCGATACACCCATGGGGCAGGGTATGCCTGGCGCCGTAACGGCGGTCGCCGAGGATGGGGCAGCCGATGTCGGCCAGTTGAAGGCGAATCTGATGCCGGCGGCCGGTCTCCAGACGAACGGAGAGCAGGCTCGTATCGCCCTGGGTGGCGAGAAGTCGATAGGATAGCCCGGCCGTCTGAGTGTCCGCCGCCGCGTCCGAAGCGACGGCGCTGGACCGCCCCCGGCGCGTCAGGTGATGCACCAAGTGGTCGCTTTCCCGAGACGGCTGGCCCTCGACCACGGCCAGATAGCGCTTCTCGACATTTCCTTGGCGAAACTGGGCGCTGAGCCGGGCGGCCGCCTTGGAGGTACGTGCCAGCACCACCACCCCGGCCACCGGCGCGTCGAGTCGGTGCACGATCCCGGCAAAGACCCGCCCAGGCTTTCCATAACGCGTCTTGAGCCATGCCTTGGCCAGTTCATCCATCGTGGGCCGGCCGGGTATGTCGCGTTGCATAATCACACCGGCTGGTTTATAAGGCACCAGCAGGTGATTGTCCTCATAAAAGACGGGCCAGCGCGGATGAAAAAAGATCATGGCACGACATCTCCTCCCAACAAACAGAACCGGCGCGAGCCGATCCGGTCCCGGCCGATGCACCGGGGAAAAACCGAACCCGGCCCCCAGGCCCTGGCCGCCATCTTCGAGTCCTGCGGCATCGCCCTGACCCAGCGGCAGATCGACCAGCTCTGGCTCTACCACACCCTGCTGCGCCGCCACAACACCGAGCTGAACCTGACCCGTATCCACAACTTCGCCAACATGGTGCTCAAGCTCTACGTGGATTCGGTCCTGCCCGCCCAGCTGACCCGGCTGCCGTCTCCCCTCATGGACCTGGGCACCGGCCCGGGCATGCCCGGTATCCCGCTTAAAATTCTCCACCCGGAGCTGACCCTCCGCCTGGCCGAGGGGCGCGGCAAACGGGTCGCCTTCCTGCACGAAGTCCTTGCCAGTCTGGAGCTGGAGGGCCTCGATATCATCGAAAGGGCCATCACGCCGACCTTCGATGAACCGGTCAACGGCGTCATCACCCGCGCCGTGGAGACCATGGACCAGACCCTGATGCGTATCGACAACTGTCTGTCCGAAAAGGGCCGCGTCATCTTCATGAAGGGGCCGGGCTGCGACCCGGAGATCGCCGAAGCGCTTCAACGCTTCGACCGCCGCTACACCTTGATCGAAGACCGCGCCTACCGAATCGGCGATACCCGCCACGAACGCCGTCTGGTGGTCTTCGAACGGCTCGATGCACCGCCCAGGGCCATTGCTGCGACGGCCGCCCGGAGACATCCCGTGCAGATCGTCACCAGCGAGCAGAACAGCCGCTTCAAAGGCCTGAAGAAACTCCTGACCGGCCGCGGGGTCAAAAAGGCCGGCCAGGCCCTTCTGGCCGGTGCCCGTCCGGTCGCGGAGATGATCACCGCTTTTCCCGAACGATGCCTGGCGTGGATCAGCAATGGCAGCCAGAATCCGCCGAATGAAAACACCCCCGCAACCATGCACTGGTTGCAACTGGCCGAACCCCTGTTCCAGACGCTGGATATTTTCGGGACGCACGCCCCCCTGCTGCTGATCGAGGTTGCGGACATGACGCCCTGGTCGCCGGAAGAAGAATTTCCCGAGGGTTGTTCGTTGCTCGTGCCCTTTCAGGATCCTGAAAACATCGGCGCGATCATCCGTTCGGCCGCGGCCTTCGACGTCAATCAAGTCATCCTGCTCGCCGAGAGCGCACACCCTTACCACCCCAAGGCGCTGCGGGCGGCCGGCGGTGTGACCCCAAAAGTCCGGCTGCGCCAGGGCCCTTCCCTGAAGAATCTTCCCGAACACCTGCCGATCGTCGCCCTCTCTGCCGAGGGGCGAAGCATCGATACGGCCAGTCTTCCAAAACGATTCGGTTTGCTGGCCGGCCTGGAGGGCGAGGGGTTACCGGCCCGATGGCGGGAACGGTCGCTGTGCATTCCCATCTCGAAGAAGGTCGAATCGCTCAATGCGGCTACGGCCACCGCCATCGCCCTCTATGAGTGGCGCAGGCGGCAATCCGTTACTTAGTGCCCACCCACAAATGGCCAATTTGCCCGATATCTGCGTTCTGCTCAAAATTTTATCCTCGGAATATCAACTATATGCCTGCGGTAAAATTTTTCGCACGCCTTGATCTCAACCAGATTTGCCTATTTGTGGACGGACACTACTTAGTGCCCGCCCACAGCCGTCGAATCTCTTCGACCCGCTTGCGGTTCACGCCAAAATCCGAATATCCGGTTCGTGCCGCCGAACGGACATGAATCACCCCGGCCTCCGGGACGAAGAAAAACTCCAAGTCATCGACGAAACGGAAGATTCGTGAGCGGCACTCGGCGTGAATATACTTCTCCTGAACGGTGACGACGCGGGTGCGAGTCATCTCCGCCAGCAGTCTGACCAGACGATCACGGGCCGCCGTCCAGTCGCCCGCATATCGGAAAGGTTCCACGGCGTGCTTTTCGCGCGGGTCCATGGAGGAGACGCAATTGGGAGAGCCGGGGCATCCAGCGAGCGGGCCTGGGATCAATTTGGGCGGGTTGACGGTACAGCACACCAGCAGCGGTAAAATGCAGCCCAAGGTGCAGCGGATAACAACAACTTTGTTCATCTCAACCCCCACAATGCCCTTTCAATGAGTGCCAGCGATTCTAACTGAGCGTCATTCAACCTGAAGGACATGCTTTCCAGCCTTTGTTGTGCAAAAAAATCGCATGGCATCGGCCGCCTGCCCCACCAACGCCGGGTTTAATGAATAGCATTCCGTTGGAATCGCGGAACGAGTGCCGCGCGGCTTGACAACCCGAGTAAATCAGAGTAGCGATTTCTTTGTCAATGCTTGAATTCAAGCCAATCTAAAGGACATGCAGATGCACATTTATCGGCGGGCATTTATAATTTGGTGTCTGATGGCGAGCGTCACGGCGCTTGCGCCGGCTTGGGCCGAAAGCGGCCCATCGCCCCAGACATCTTCGACATCGACCCTTAGACGGGCGGCGGTGGCGACATTTCTCGTGGGGCCCCGCCAACCCGAAATCGACGAGTCGATGGATCAAACCCTGAGCTGCCCCATCGGAGAGATCTGCATGGACGATCCGTCGATCCTTCCCCATGCCGGCGCCACCTTGACCCGCCTGGTGGATCGTTATCTCAGGGGCCGTTTCGGACAGCAGATCGTCTCCCGCACGGAGATGCGAAACGCCGAAACGGAGATCCAGCTCAACCAGGAGACGGACACGCCGCGCACCCTGGCGGAACGCCTGGGGCGCCTGCTGGAAGTGGATGTGGTGGTGATCGGCACCGTATGGCGCTACCGGGATCGCGGCGCCATCGAAGGGGTTCCGGACAGTCCGGCCTCCGTCGCCTTTGCGGTCTACTTCATCGATGCCAGCAATGGCCACATGCTTTGGCGGGGGTTGTACGACGGAACCCAGCGAACCGTCTCCAAGGACCTGCTGCATGCCGGAAAGCAACTCAAGATGGGGCTCAAATGGCTGACGGCGGACGAATTGGCCGCCCATGGGGTGCGCGAATGCTTCAGCGCATTGCCGCCCACCCTGCTTTCCCTGGCCGACTTGAATCCACCGAATTAGATGGTGCCCATCCACAAATTGGCCATTTGTGGATGGGCACTAGATAGTCCCGTATATCATCGCCGGCAGTCCCCCACCCCTATGCTGGCCTCGGCGACCGGGCATCAATCGGACGTTATTGGATTTTGGCGCGATAGAGACGCAGGCTGTTGGACACCACCGAAATGCTGCTCATAGCCATGGCCAGCGCCGCCAGAATCGGATGCAGCT
This sequence comes from Desulfatitalea tepidiphila, assembly GCF_001293685.1. NCBI lineage: Bacteria > Pseudomonadati > Thermodesulfobacteriota > Desulfobacteria > Desulfobacterales > Desulfosarcinaceae > Desulfatitalea > Desulfatitalea tepidiphila. Next base: position 6,865 of record NZ_BCAG01000007.1, read on the forward strand.
GGCGCAGGAACACGGGCAGGTCCGATAGCGGCGCCAGGACGCCGGCCGCCACCGGAATCAGGATGACATTGTAGATAAAGGCCAGGATGAGGTTCTGGCGAACCGTGGCCATGGTGCTGCGGCTGATGGCGATGGCCCGCGGGATGCCGCTCAAACGTCCGCTGGACAAAATCACATCGGCCGTCTCGATGGCCACGTCCGTACCCGTACCGATGGCCATGCCCACCTCGGCCTGGGCCAGGGCCGGGGCATCGTTGATGCCGTCGCCCACCATGCCGACCTTGTAACCCTGGGATTGAATCTCCTTGACCTTGGCGGATTTTTCTTCCGGCCGCACTTCGGAAAAGACCTCGTCGATGCCCACCTGCTCCGCAATGGCCCGGGCGGTTTCGGCGTTGTCGCCGGTGAGCATGACCACCTTCATCTTCTGGCGATGCAGGGCCGCGATGGCCTCTTTGGAATCGGCCTTGAGGGTGTCGGCCACGGCGATGAGACCGGCCACGCGTTCATCCACGGCGAGCACCATCACCGTATGACCCTGGGCCTGCCGTCGGGCGACGGCCTCCCGGGACGCATCATATCCCTCGACCGAACCGTCGAACCACTTGGGTTTGCCCACCCGCACCCGGCGTCCGTCCACATCCGCCGTGACGCCGTATCCGCCCTGGGCCTCGAAATTCCTGGGGTCCTGCAAATCGATCCGCTGCTCTCTGGCCGCCTTCACGATCGCCTTCCCCAGGGGATGCTCGGACCCCAACTCGGCCGATGCGGCCCATTTGAGCACCTCGTCGGAAGTATTCAGCACGCCGTCGAGATGGACCACATCCACCACCGCTGGCTTGCCCTCGGTGATGGTGCCGGTTTTATCCAACACCACTGCGTCGAGCCGGGTGGCGCTCTCCAGGGCTTCGGCCTTTTTGAACAGCACCCCGTTCTCCGCCCCCTTGCCGGTGCCGGCCATGATGGCAGTGGGCGTGGCCAACCCCAGGGCGCACGGGCAGGCGATCACCAGGACCGCCACCAGCCGGATCATGGAAGCGACAAAGTCGCCGGTCACCGACCACCATATGGCAAAGGTGACCAGCGCGATGAGGATCACGCCCGGCACGAAGACGGCGGCCACACGGTCGGCCAGTGCCTGTATGGGCGCCTTGCTGCCCTGAGCCTCCTGCACCAGGCGGATGATCTGGGCCAGGGCCGTCTCCCGGCCCACGCGGGTGGCTTTGAATTTGAGCAACCCCTGGCCGTTGATGGTGCCGGCGGCCACGTTGTCCCCTTCTCGCTTGTCCACCGGGATCGGTTCGCCGCTGAGCATCGACTCGTCCACGGCCGAAGCCCCCTCGATGACCGCCCCATCCACCGGAATCCGCTCTCCGGGACGCACCACCACGATGGCGTCGCGCTGCACTCGGGTAAGGGGCACTTCGAGTTCCTGGCCATCCTCGATGATAAAAGCGGTCTTGGGTTGCAGTCCGATCAGCTTGCGAATGGCGCTGCCGGTCTTGCCCTTGGTGCGCGCCTCGAGCAATTTACCCAGCTTGATCAGGGTGATGATCACGGCCGAGGTCTCGAAATAGACATGATGGCCCAGGGCCGGCGCCAGCAGCACGCCCACCGAGTAGATATAGGCCACCGAGGACCCCAGCGCCACGAGCACGTCCATGTTGGCGCTGCGGTTGCGCAGGCTTTTGAATCCGCCGACGTAATAGTCCCAACCGGTGTAGAATTGCACCGGCGTGGCCAACGCCCAGAAGAGCCAGTTGACCCAGGCCGCGTGGCTCCAGGCGCCCAGGAGGCCGAAATCGCGCGACATGCTCAACACAAAAAGGGGCAGCGCAAAAACGACGCCGGCGATGAACTTGCGGGTCTGGTCACGAATCTCGGCGCTGCGCGCCGCCTGTTCGGCATCCTCGCCGGCCATCCCCTCCTCAGGCGCGATGGCTCCGTAGCCCGCCTTTTCAACGGCCGCCACGATCTCCTCGATGGTCACGGCGCCGGGCAGATAATCGATGGAGGCGCGTTCTGACGCGAAATTGACCGCCGCACCGATGACGCCGTTCACCTTCTTGTTCAAGGTCCGTTCGACATTGGCCGCACAATTCGCGCACGTCATGCCGGTGATCGGAAGGTCCACGTGGGCGGCCGGCACATCGAACCCGCTCTTTTTCACCTGGGCCACGATCTCTTCGAGTTTCAACTGCGATGGATCAAAGGCGACCTCCGCCTTTTCACTGGCAAAATTGACACTGGCGGATTGGACGCCGGCCAGCTTGTTCAGACCACGTTCGATATTGGCCGCACAATTGGCGCACGACATGCCGGTGAGGGGGAGCGATATGGACTGCTGGGACATACAATATTCTCCTGTCTGGAGCGTACCTGCCTATCATTCGCCTATTTGTGAACGGGCACCATGCAACATCAATTCAGTAAACTAACCATGTCGGTATGAATTTCAACGCACGGCATTGACCCAATGCGGGACAATGGAAATCGCTTACCTTCCCCCGCGGCTCGCTTAAGCCGGTCGTCATTGCTGCTCAATGGCCGCACGTGGGCGGTTTGCCTCCGGTGGCCTTATGGAGCCGCTCCAGATAGCGGCGCCAGAACCCCTTGCGTTCGCTCACCACAAAATCCTGAGGGGCCGCTTCGAATCGGCGGCGGCAGCTTTCGGCACAGAAATAGAGCTCGATGCCGTTGTAGCAAGTTGTTGCGGCGGCTGTGGATGGATCCACCTCCATGCCGCAAACCGGGTCTATATAACGCGTTGCATTTCTCATAACGGACCTCCTGTACGCCGGGCCTCGAAGCCATTTGCCCGATCTGGCCCAGAGCCATCGCGTCAACGGGTCAGTTCGCGCCGCATGGCCTCGTATTCAGCCCGGTCGATCTCGCCCTTTGCATAGCGGCGCTTGAGTATTTCCAATGCGTCCGGCGCATCGGGAAGCGTATCGGCAGTCGTCCGCCGGACGGTCAAGACGCTCGAAATCAGCAGCACCAGGGCCGCTATCACAACAATCCAAAAGAGAATCATGACAAACCCCATAGGGCCGCCCGTCATCATGTCGTGCGGCATCCAATCACCGCGGCTGAATCGGTACAGACCGTGCCGGCTGGCCAAAAACCAGATACCCAGAGCGATCAACCCCGCAGACAACCCGATGCTGAACAGGAAAGCGGAAATTCGTTTCATGGGCGGTACCTCCCGTGATCGATGGCAGGACACTGGACGTAACGATTGTGACGCATGACAGTTATGATAAGACCGAAAAAAGTCTCAAAGGGGTCATGCCGGCGGACTTCTGTATCCAGAACATATTGAAAATACTGGATATCGGCTTCCGCCGGGATGACGGTAAAAGCGAATTCCGGCCTTTTGCATAGCCGTCAGTTATCGGTGTGTTTCCAAAGAGGGGGCGGTCAATGGTGCCCCGCCCCTTATTCGACTCGATCGGAATGCTCCTGGCACGCGCTCGCGCAAACGCGCACTCACCATCCTATCGCCAGCAGTAACCGCCCCCATAGCCCCGGCCAAAGCCGCGCCGCGCATCTTCGGGCAACAGTTTCCGCATTTCAAGTTGGTGAAGAACGGCCTGTTGATCGAATTCACTTTCCAGCTGCGACAGCTCCTTACGCAACGTGGTCACCTTGTCGGTGTCCGGGTTGTCCTTTCTCATCTCGGTCCCCAAATCGTAGCGCTTGTCCTCGATCTGGTCCCTGAGCTTCTCGGTTTGCTCGAAAAACTTTTCCCTGGCTTGGTCGACCTTGGCCCGCTGCTCTTCGGTGAGGTCGGCGCCGTAACCGCGCCCGTAGGATCCGTAGCCGGGACCATACCCCATCCCTTTACCGTGTCCGGGACCCCATCCGTGGCCATATCCCATCATGTGACCGCCATAGCCCGGTCCCCAATCCATCATATGGCCGCCGTAACCGCCTCTGCCGTAACCGCCCTGGGCAAAAACGATCGCCGCGCCCGCGAACAACAGGACTGCGCTGATGATCAAAGTCTTTTGGGTGAGTTTGGTTCTCATGGTGTTTCTCCTTTCTTGGGTTGTGTCCTTTTCACACAGCGTGTTTGTTTGAGATGATATAAGAGCAAGCGGTGTGCCAGTTGTCCCTATACATCGATCGAGATCCGTCGTAATGTGTTGTTATGATGATGTTTTAAAGCGATTAAAAGAACAACGGAGAGAGAAACGGGTGAGGTTGATCCCTATCTGTCGGCAGGCTAAATGGGTATTTTTGATACAGTTATCTGTAGTGGTCTCGCGTGAACAGGGTAATAACGATACAGCCCAATAGCCCTTGATGCCCCTGGCGGGTGTTCGGGCCGTCACCCGTCGATGATAGCCGGCCAGGAAATCGATGGGAAGGCCAAGGGTGCGAAAGCGATATGAAAAGGGTCAGGAGGGAGGCCACCCGACGCTATACAATCCCAATGTATTGCAGGATCAACAGAAGGGTGATCGCCGCCAGAACGCGCCTCAGCCAGCGCCGATAGCGCTCTATATCGATGCGATTCCGAAAATACATTCCCGCCCCCAGGGCCAGCAAGGCGACGCCGACAATCGGGAGCACCGTGATCACATATGCGGCATCCAGGTAGCCGTGGCTTGCCAGGACGGCACCCTGGCTCAACTTACCGAAAAAGAAACAAAAATTAAAAACCTGGACGGTGATGAGCGGGGTGAGGTTCATTTCCAGGGCAAAGATGATCAGTGCCGGCACCATGACATTCACCGTTCCGGCCAGCAGCCCACCTATCAGTCCGAAGAGAGCGCTGGCATAAACCGGATGGCGCCGGACCCAATCCAGTCGGATGCCGAAACGATGGATGTTCAAATAGACGATGATCATCGCCGCCAGGAGCAGCTTATACGGTGCCGGATCGGTGAGGATGAGCAATTGGGTCCCCAGAAGGCTTCCAATGGCCCCAAAAATCGCCAAGGGCCAGAAGCGCCCGATACTTTCGCGCCAGTGCCCGCCATGAATCACATTGACCAAATTGATGGCCAGGGTAGGAAACAGCAGCAGGACGATGGCGGCGCGGACATCGCTGATCAGCGCCAGAAGCGGTGTCGCCAGCATAGGAAAGCCCAAACCCAGCAGGCCGTGCACCATCGCCGAAAAAATGATAATCAAATAGGTTGCCATGTCAGTCATGATCCACCCTGCTTCCTGCATGCAAATGAATACCGCAACCGGAAAAAATCGAAAACGGAAAAGATGAAAAGCACCGTTTCACCCCGGCATGAATCGACGGCGGCACCGCCCGGCAGGATTATGCAGTTGACAACCAAAAGATAAGTAAGTATTACTCACCCATCTTTTCAATTCATCCTCGACCAGGATCCGGGCTGCGATATGAAACATAAAGGCCACACCAATCCACCAGGCCGCCAGAAGATCATCGAAGCCCTGACCCAACTCATGCGGACCCGGGATTTTCATTCGGTGACCACGGCGGAGATCGCCCAACGGGCGGGTGTCACCGAGGGGTTGATCTACAAGTATTTCAGCAGCAAGAAAGACCTGCTGTACCAGGTGCTCGACGATCTCTTCGCCCGGTTCAACGAGGTCATCCTGGAGCGCATCACCGGCACGCCGTCCGCCATCCAGCAGCTGGACATCATCATCGCCTCGAGCATCGAATATTACGCCGCCAACCGCGTCTTTGCCCGGATTCTGCTGCTGGAGGTGAGGAACTCGCAGGACTATTTCACCTCCGAAGCTTATGAGCGGGTCAAGACCTATGCCCGCCGTATTCGGGACATCATCGACCAGGGCATCGCCAAAGGTGAAATCAAATCCGACATCGATCCGCAAATCTTAAGAAACGTCATCCTGGGGGCCATCGAACACGCCTGTCTGGGGGAGATCATTTTTTCCAGGAAGCTCGATGCACAGGTGGTCACCCAAAGCATTTCAACGATCCTATTCAACGGGGCCAAAGCATGAACAAAGAATTCAACGTCCAGAAGCTCATTGCCGCCAGCATCGCCAGCGGTGCCCATGTCATTTGCGAAGACGACGCCAAAGCCATTTTGGACAATTTCGGGGTGCCCGTAGTTACGGAGATCCGGGTACCCGATCCCCAAACGGCCGGGGAGGCGGCCGAACAGACAGGTTTCCCGGTGGTTCTCAAGGCGGTGGGGGCGAAGATCCTGCACAAAACTGAATCGGGCCTGGTGCGCGTGGGATTGAACAGCCCGGCCGAAGTGGCCGCCGCCGCCGCCCGCATGGCGACCGAAAGTCCCCTGCCCATCGAAGCGTTCCTGGTGCAGCCGCAGATCCGGGGAAAGAGGGAGTTTGTGGCCGGCATGTTCCGCGATCCGCTCTTCGGACCGGTCATCATGTTCGGATTGGGCGGCATTTTTACCGAGGCGCTCGATGATGCCGTCTTCAAGGTGGCCCCCCTGACCGATGCGGATATCGAAGCCATGTTCGCGGAACTGCGTTCCCGTAAACTGTTGCTGCCATTCCGGGGGGAGGAGGAGGTCGATAGAGCCGCCCTTGGCGCCATCTTGAAGGGGTTGTCCGACCTGGCCATGCAATTTCCCCAGCTCAAGGAAATCGACATCAACCCGCTGATCGTCAAGCCCGATGGCGCGCCGGTGGCCGTGGATGCCCTGATGGTCACCGGCGAACACCGACCTGCGCCCGCCATCAAAAGGGGCGAGGTCAACCGCGAAACCCTGGGATCGTGCTACTACCCGTCGTCCGTGGTCTTCGTGGGCGCTTCGGGCACCATCTCCAAGTGGGGGCACATGCTTCCCACCAACATCCTCAACCGCAATTACAAGGGCCGCGTCTACCTGGTCAATCCCAAGGGCGGGCAGATCGCCGGGCAGGAGGTCTACCGCTCGGTGAGCGACATCGAGGACGACGTCGACCTGGCGGTGGTGACCCTTCCGGCCGCCAAGGTCAAGGAACAGATCCCCCTCCTGCAGGCCAAAAAGGTCAAGGCCATGCTGCTGATCTCCTCCGGTTTCAGGGAGACGGGTGAGGCGGGACGCCGGCTCGAAGATGATGTCGTCAGGGCGGCCCGTGAAGCCGGCATCCTCATCTTCGGGCCCAACACCATGGGCATCTGCAATCCGCACATCGATTTTTTCTGCTGCGGGGTGCACGTCTATCCGCTGCCCGGCTCCACCGCCCTGGTCTGCCAGTCGGGCAACATGGGCACGCAGCTGCTCGCCTTCGCCGAGCAGCAGGACATCGGCATCCGCGCCTTTTCGGGTTCAGGCAACGAAGCCATGGTGACCCTGGAAGATTACATGGAGGCCTTCGAGGCCGATGAGCTGACCCGCACGGTGGTGCTCTACATCGAAAGCGTGAAAGACGGCGTCCGTTTTTTCAAGAGCGCCCGCCGGGTCTCCAGGAAAAAGCCCGTGGTGGTCCTCAAAGGCGGCCGCACCTCGGAAGGCGGCATGGCCGCGTCGAGCCATACCGGTGCGCTGGCATCCGACCACCGCATCTTCGACGCCGCCTGCCGCCAGGCCGGCATCATCCAGGTCAAACAGCCCATCGACCTGCTCGACTTGTCGGCGGTCTTCTCGTCGCTTCCCCTGCCCCGGGGCAACCGGGTGGCCATCATGACCCTCGGCGGCGGCTGGGGCGTCGTCACCACCGATCTGTGCATCGAGCACGGCCTGACCCTGCCGCCGCTCTCCGAGGCCATCGTGAACCGGCTCGATCAAATCCTGCCCGACTATTGGAGCCGGGGCAATCCGGCCGACATCGTGGGAGAACACGATCCGGCCATCCCCATGACGGCCATGGAAGCGTTGATGAAGTGGGACGGCTGCGACGCGGTGATCCACCTGGGCATCCACGGTCGGCGCATCCTGGCGGTCAAGATGCTCACCTCCATCGCCAACACCGACCCGGCCTATTCCGCAGAAGAGTTGAGGGGAATTGAGGATCTGGCCGTCGCATTTGAAAAAGAGTACATCCGGCACGTTGCCAAACTGACCGAAAAGTATGACAAGCCGGTGCTGGGCGTGAGCCTGCTGACCGACGAGGACTCCAAAACACTCTATCGGATCGAGGGCTGCAAGTACAAAGGGGTTTTCTTCCCGTCACCGGAGCGGGCGGTCAAAGCGCTGGCCGGTATGTGCCGCTACCGGCAGTGGCTGGAAGCCCATACATAATTAAAATCGGCTTCCCGAGCCTGTCTGTCGTTCCCGGACGGTGCCGTCAAAGCGGATCGTCCAGCAATTCTTGCTGAATTTGATTCACTCCGAAGGGCATGCTGTACAAAAGACGTTTGCAAAAAAATCGCATGGCAACGGAAATGGCAGGCGTGGGTGGAGCAGGTGGCCAGGGCCACGTGAGCCTGCGGTCGTAGTGCCAGTTAAATGCAAACGGCGGTCAAGCGGCCCAGACTGTTTGAGCGCAGCGAGTTTCTGGGCCGCCCGCCGTGCATTTTACCGGCACTTGACCGCAAGGCGTGTGGCATCGGCCACCTGCTCTACCCACGCCGGGTTTAATGAATAGCATTCAGTTAGAATCGCTACGGATCGTCGTGGCACTTCAGACAGCCCGTAAATTGCGGATGGCTGGTGGCCGGCCCGGAGGGGTCGCGTCCCGGATGGTGGCATTCGAGGCACTCCGCGTCGGTTTTGAAGCCGGCATGGATCTGGGGATATTGCCGGATGGAGGGGCCATGCATCCCGAGGTAATAGCGGTAGGCACAACCCGAAACGAGCAGGATCAGAACGATCCCGGTCAGCGCGAACCAAGGTCTGGGTTTCAAGATCAGGATTCCTTTCGTCCGTCTTTTAACAGCAGTTGGTGGTCGGCCGTTCGGATCACCTCCGGGTCATGACTCGCCACCAGCAGCGTACAACGCCCCTGCCGGCTGAGCGACACCATCAGATGGATCAATTGTGCGCCGGTGGCCGAATCGAGACTGGCCGTCGGTTCGTCGGCCAGGAGAATCGCAGGCGCATGAGCGATGGCGCGGGCAAAGGCCACCCGCTGGGTTTCTCCGCCGGAAAGCTCCCAGGGCAAGGCCGCGCCATGGTCTGGCAGCCCGATGGCCTCGAGCAGTTCCCGGACCCGCTTTCTCCGATCTTCGGCGCCGATGCCGTTGAGTGCCAGCGGCAACGCGAGATTCTCGCTTACCGTCAGGTAGGATAGCAGATTGCCCTGCTGAAAGACAAAACCCACCTGCTCTCTTTGAAATCGCGCCAGCGCCTTGCGCGACAAACGATGAATGTCGACGCCGCCGCAGCGGATCGCGCCGCTGTCCGGCGTCTCCAAACCACCGATGCAATTGAGCAGGGTCGTTTTTCCGGACCCCGATTTTCCGGCAACAACAAAGTTTTCCCCTTTAGCCACCTTGAAAGAGAGCCCCTCGAGGGCGGTGATCTTTCCGCGGCCTGAAATAAATGATTTGTACAGCGCTTTCACCTCGATCATGGTCAAATACTCCGCAGAATTTCAGCGGCTTTTTCGCGCACGACGTACAGGGCCGGCCAGACGGCGGCCAGCAATCCGAAAAGCAGGGCGAGCGCCGGCGGCAGCCATAAAGAGAAGGGGGTCAGACGCGGGAAGATCACCCCGGAGACGGCAAAATACTGGTTGTGCGACGTCAACGCGGTCAGATCGAGACCGGTCCGCGCCAGGGCGCCCACGGCCAGAACGCCGGCACCGGTTCCGGTTGCGGATGCCGCCAACGTCAGCAGGGTCACCTCGGCAATGATGAGCAGGGCCGATTCCGATGGCAGCATCCCCATGGCCTTCAGGATGCCGTGCTCCCGGATGTTTTTGAGGATAAAGATGATGAAGGCACAGGAAATTCCCAGGGCGACCACGGCGAAGACCAGTACCATCACGATGCTCATGGAGACGAAATTCAACTCGACCAGCTGTTTCAGATCGGGCATGAAGTCCGTCCAGGCCGTAAAGCGCGAAGCATACGTCAGCCGACGGTATTCGGCCAGGACGGTCTGCGGATCGGTCCCTTCTTCGATGAACACGGCGGCTGAAAAGTTGTTTTCGGCGGCCGGCAACGCATTTTGAGCGGCAAAGGCGATGCCGTAATCGAGACTTGAGATGCCGGTTCGATAGATGCCGCAAACGCTCAGCGCCACCCGCTGAGGGCCGGACGGGATCTCGACCTCGACCGTTTGGCCCACGGAAACGTGCAGCATATCGGCAACGGCTCCGCTCAGGAACAGGTCGGGCAGCCCATCGTGAAGATAGCGACCGCTCACGGTCTTTTTCCAAAGCGCCGTGGCCGCCTTCTCTTCGGACGGCCGAACCCCGCAAAGCAGGACGCTTTCCACCCGCTCCTGGTAGCGGAGCCGCACCGGCCTCAGGGTGCGCAACAGCACCTGCCGAACCCCTCGGAGCTGAAGTTCGGCCGGGTCGACATCCGGCGGAAGATTGTCCGCGACGATATGTCCCGAAAACAAACCGACCGAGTTACGGATCATGGCGTCGTTGGTCCCCACCGCCAGGGACGAGAGAAACACCAGGGCGGCCACTGCCATGACCACCATCAGCCCCAGAACAATGGTCGACCGCCGGGAGCGCCACACGTATAGAACGGCCATTTTCAGGATGAAGCCGATCTTCAAGCGCGACCTCGCTCGCCGGGTGTAAGCAGACGGTCCGCGCCGATGCGGGCCGAGATGAAAGCCGCCGCAGGATCGACGAACCCACGGTGCGCGGCGTGGAGCAATCGTCCCAATCCATCTTTCAGATAGCCCATGGCCGTTTCGTTGGCCTCCCAAAAGATGTGGGAAAAAACCCTGGAAAGCTCTTCCCGGCCACCGGACCCCGCCAAATCGGCCAGCATGCGCTGCTTGGCCGGCGTCTCGCCCCACTCAATCAGGGAGGCCACGAAGTTGTGGCGGCGGGTGTGCACATCGCGCCCCAGATCAACCATGTCATCGAGGATCTGGCATCCGATGCCGATGCGATAGAGGGCTTCGTTGACCGATGCCGCATCTTCGGGCAAGGGCGACTCGATGACCCCGGGTACGGCCCATGGACATTGAAACAACAGACCGGTCTTGTAATGATGCACAGTGGAGAGCACCTCCTGCGGCGGCAGCCGCTGGCCATGAACGCCGCCCTCCTCGGAAGCCTCCTGGGCGCCGCTGCGGGTCAAGGCTTGCAGCGAGTTTCGAAGCGCTTTCTTCACCGCCCGGGCCGAAACTTCGGTACGCTCCAGACGCGACAGCAACAATTCGAAAAGCACTCGTTCCGACACCATGATATCCAGCACCGATCTGAAACGCGCGGCGCCGGGCGGCAGGTCGGTCTCCAGGGTGGGCTTGTACTCATCGTCCAGCAGATTGTCGCAGCCGGTGACCATGCCGCGCAGGCACTGGTTGACGGCCGCATAGAAAATCCGGCGTTCGGGAACGATCCCGCAACGAAAGTAAGAATAGAGAAAAAGGGCCGAAAAGAAATTGCGCTCAAGCGAAAAGGCCTCCGGCGTGGGGTGCGCCAGTCGAATGCCGCTGTCCTCCAGGATCTGCGCGGCGCTTTGCCAATAGAGCTTCAGGCCCGCGGTCAGCTCCTGCTGAAGCGCGCAAAACGGGTTCTGCTCTGTGCCGGCGGCCGGGTCCGGGCTGCAGCAGAATCCGGCGGTCATCGAAATGGCATCCTGTGGCTTCATGGCTTTTCACTATAGAAAACGGCGATATAGCCGAAATAGTAGCCCACAATCCGCGGTTCCCGGAAACCGGCCGATTGGATCAGATCCGGCAAAACGCCGCGCGTGTTCTCGGCAATCTGGGGCTGCAGAAAAAACCAGCGGGATACTTTCGATACCAGCGCCCCCATCCAGGTGGTAGGCAGATGCATGTCGGCGATGATCAACCGACCGCCCGGCTTGAGCACCCGAAAAGCCTCGTTGAGGGCGCTGGCCTTGAGGTCCAGGGGAACGTGGTGAAAGAAGAGGCTGGATACGACCGCGTCAAAGGATCGGTCCTCAAAGCCGAGGGATTCAGCGGCCATGGCTTCGAAGCGGCAGCCGGCCCCGGCCCGCTTTTTGCGGGCCACCGCGATCATTTTGCCCGCGGCGTCGATGCCGACAGCCAGACCACCGGCCTTTGGATCGAGAAGGTCTGCGATCTGCGCGCACAAAACGCCGGTTCCGCATCCCAGATCGAGCACCTGCTCACCCGGCGCAGGGTCGAGCAGGCGGATGATGTGCTGGTCGTATTCAGCCTGTTTGCCAAGCAGAAAAAGCGGCTCCAGGAGGTCGTAAACAGCGGCGGCATGATCCAGGGTGCGTCCTCGAGTGGGTATCGATGGGATTTTCATACCTCGTTTCCTTTGCTGCACTTGCCGCCGAGGATCGGCGATGGAACCAGTATAGGTAGAGAGTGGCACTTTTGCAACTGCCGCCTCCGGATCTTTTTAATTCTTGAATTTCTTGGGGCATCTACGCTACCTTGACCTCTGGACACGGCTGCCGCGAATCTTGGATAGTGTCCATCCACAAATGTCCAATTTGCGCGACATCGGCGTTGCACGGAAAATTTAATCCTCGGAATATCAACTATATGCCTGCGGTTAAATTTTTCGTGCGCCTTGATCTCGACCCAATTTGCCTGTTTGTGGACGGACAATAGATAAGCGCAACATCTCGTCGTTCGACACCCTTTCCCATCAACCGCCAAAAGGGAGGAAACCGCATGGCCATTGCACCCCGCTCCATGACCGATGAGGAAAAAGCCCGCTTCAACACGCTCAACAAAGAGAACCTGGCATTTCTCATGGATCGCTACAACCGGGTCAACCGGTGGGTGATCGCAGACATGATCCGACGCACGGCCTATCACTATCCCGACAAGACGGCCCTCGTCTTCGGCGATCACCGTCTGACCTACGCGGAGCTGGAAGCGGCCGCCAACCGCACGGCCAACGCATTGGCCGGCCTTGGCGTGGCCAAGTACGACCGGGTGGCCATTCTGGCCCACAACACCCTCCACCACGTGCTGACCTGGCTGGGATGCTGCAAGATCGGCGCGGTCTACCTGGCCATCAACTATCTGCTGCGCGGGCCGGATGTGAGCTTCTGCATCAATCACTCGGAAAGCAAGGTCTTCATCGTCGAAGACGCCCTCTATCCCATCGTGGAGAAGGTGCTCGGCGAGATGCCGAAGGTCCAGACCCTGATCTGGTCCGATCAAGGCGCCGGGCAGCCGCCGGTGGACGACCGTTTCCTGGTCTTCGACGTCTGGATGAAGGATGCCGACGCCAGCGAACCGGACGTGATTCTGCATATCGAAGACCCCTGCCAGATGACCTACACCAGCGGCACCGAATCCCTGCCCAAGGGGGTGATCATCAGCAACCAGGCCCTCATGGCCCAGTACATGGGGGCCATCGTGGATGGCGGCTACGAAAGCACGGACATTAACGTAAACGCCCTGCCCATATATCATTGCGCCCAGCGGGACGTGTTCATGAACCCTGTCTTCTGGGTGGGCGGCACCAACATCCTCATGGCCCCGGACATCGGCGCGATCCTCAAGACCATTGACCAGTATCGCGCCAACATGTTCTTCGCCCCGCCCACGGTGTGGATCGGCATCCTGCGCCATCCGGATTTCGACCGCTACGATCTCTCCTGCCTGACCAAGTGCTATTACGGCGCATCGATCATGCCGGTGGAGGTGCTCAAGGAGCTCATGGCACGCCTGCCCGGATGCAAAGTCTACAACTACTACGGCCAGACCGAACTGGCCCCCTACCACACTATCCTCAAGGCTCAGGACGCTCTCACCAAACTGGGATCGGCCGGCATGGGCGGGTTGAACATGGAGACCCGCCTGGAAGATGAAAATTTCGAACCGATCACGACCCCCGGCGTGCCCGGCGAAATCTGCGGCAAGGGGCCGCACGCCATGATCATGTATTTCAAGGAGCCCGAGAAGACCGAAGCGGCCATGCGCGGCGGCTGGTTCCATTCCGGCGACATCGGTATCCTGGACCCGGACCGCTACATCACGGTGGTGGACCGCAAGAAGGACATGATCAAGACCGGCGGCGAGAATGTCTCCACGCGTGAAGTGGAGGAGGCCATCTACCTGGACAAGCGGGTGGAAGAAGTGGCCGTCATCGGCACCCCCCATCCCAAATGGGTGGAGGCGGTCACGGCCGTCGTGGTACCACGCAAGGGCGAAACCATCACCGTAGATGAGATCATCGCCTTGTGCAAGAAGGAGCTGGCCGGGTTCAAGGTGCCCAAATCGGTTGTGTTCGTCGATGCGCTGCCCAAGACGCCCACGGGCAAGATCCTCAAACGCGAAATGCGCAAGACCTACAGCGACCTCAGCCGGTAGAGAGCATTATGAAGATCATCGATGCGGCCGTCGTGGCCCAAAGCAAATTCGTCACGCTCTTCGAAGTGGCTTACACGGACAAGAAGGGCAACGCCCGGCACTGGCACCTGGTCAGCCGGGACGCCCAGCCCAAATGCGTCACCGGCGCCCAGTCGCGGCCCGATGCGGCCATCATCGTGCCCTATCATCGGCGGGAGAACAAACTGGTTGTGATCAAGGAGTATCGCGTCCCCATCGGCGACTACCAGTATGGCTTTCCGGCCGGTCTCCTCGATCCCGGCGAGGCGCTGGCCGTAACGGCCGGCCGCGAGCTGAAAGAGGAAACCGGGCTGGATCTGGTGCAAATCTACCGCCACAGCCCGGCCATCTTCTCCTCGGCAGGCATCACGGACGAATCCATCGCCATGGTCTTTGCCGAGGTGGAGGGCAGCCCCAGCCTCCATCACAACGGGGATTCGGAGGATATCGAAGTCTTTTTGATGGACCGGCAGGAGGTGCGCGATCTGCTCCAGCGCAGCGACCTCTTTTTCGGCGCGCGCGCCTGGCTGGCCATGGATGCCTTTGCCCGCATGGGTGAAGCTTATTTCAACAATATTGTTTAGAAGGAGGCGTATTCAATGAGAAAACAGGTCGTCGTAATTTTAATCGTGTCGCTGGTGCTTTTTTCCGTCAATGCCTTCGCCAACAAGACCTCGGTCACCATCGAGGGGCCGGAGAGCGCGGCGAAAGGGTCCGAAGTCACGATCAAGATCAACGTGAGGCACGACGGCAACAATTTCTTCCACTACACCAACCAGGTCTATGTCAAAGCCAACGGCAAGGAGATCGCCCGATGGGATTTTTCGGCGACCAGCCGGCCCGAAAACGAAGTTTTTACCAAAGAAGTGAAACTCACCCTCACCGAACCGACCGAGATCGTGGCCGAGGGCGTCTGCAACATTCACGGCAGTGAAGGACCGGCCGTTTTGAAAATCCGCGTCGAATAGCCCGCAAAGGAGACGCCATGACCATCGGCGGTGTATCCATCATTCTCATTCTGGGCATCTGCAACCTGCTGCTGATCCTCTTCCAACTGCTGTCGGGGCTGCGTGTGATCAAGGTCAAATTCGGCGTTCACAAGAAAACTGGTATTGCCCTGGTGGTGTTCGCCACGGTCCACGGCCTGCTGGGGTTCTTTGCCAGCTGAACGGGATGCGCGCAACAGGTTATTCGATCTCCCGGGTTTTCTGGAAAACCACCTCGGGCCACTGTTCGGCCACATGGTTGAGCCACCACAGGCTGGCCGCCAGGTAGACCAGGTGCCCTTCGGCGTCCATGGCCAGATTGCCCTGGTTGGCCTTCTCGAAGGCGGCCAGGCGCTGCCGGTCGCTGCAATGCACCCAACGGGCCGTGGCGTAATCCACGTTTTCGTATACGGCATCGACGCCGTACTCGTCCCTGAGGCGCGCCATGGTCACATCGAACTGCAACAGACCCACGGCGCCGAGGATATATTCACTGCCCAGCACCGGCCGAAACAGCTGCACGGCGCCCTCCTCGGCCAGCTGCACCAACCCCTTGTGGAGTTGTTTGGCCTTGAGGGGCGACTTCAGGCGCACCCGCCGGAAGTGGTCCGGGGCGAAGTTGGGAATGCCGATGAACTTGAGCGGCTCTTTTTCCGAAAAGGTGTCGCCGATCTTGATGGTGCCGTGGTTGTGAATGCCGATGATGTCCCCTGGCCAGGCCTCTTCGGCCAAGGTGCGATCCTGGGCCATGAAGATGATCGGATTGGCCACGACGATCTCCTTGCCCAGACGGTGGTGGCGCAGCCGCATGCCGCGCTGGAAGCGGCCCGAGCAGACGCGCAGGAAGGCGATGCGGTCGCGGTGGGCCGGGTCCATGTTGGCCTGGATTTTGAAGACGAATCCGGAAAAGGCCGCCTCCCCGGGATCCACGATGCGCGTAGCGGTCCCCCGCGGCTGGGGCGGCGGGGCAATTTCCACGAAGGCGTCGAGCATCTCGCCCACCCCGAAGTTGTTGACCGCGCTGCCGAAAAAGACCGGGGTCTGGCTGCCCTTCAGGTAGTCGTCCAGGTCGAAGGGGTTGGCCGCCCCCTCCAGGAGGGCCACATCCTCGCGCAGTTCGTCGGCCTGGCTGCCCAGCAACTCGTCGAGTCGGGGATCGGCCAGGTCGTCGATGGTGAATACCGCATCGGTCAGGCGCTCCTGCCCGGGCGTAAAGAGCTTCAGGGTCTTGCGATAGAGATTGTAGGTGCCCTTGAAGCGTTTGCCCATGCCAATGGGCCAGGAGAGCGGCGCGCACTCGATCTGCAGATTGTCTTCGATATCGGCCAGGATATCCAGAGGCGCCATGCCCTCGCGGTCGAGCTTGTTGATAAAAGTGAGAATCGGCGTGTTGCGCATGCGGCAGACGGCCATCAGCTTGCGTGTCTGGGCTTCGACCCCTTTGACACTGTCGATCACCATCACCGCACTGTCCACGGCCGTGAGCACGCGGTAGGTGTCCTCGGAAAAATCGTCGTGGCCCGGCGTATCGAGCAGGTTGATGTCGTACCCGTTATAGTGGAATTTCATCACCGAGCTGGTCACCGAAATGCCGCGTTCGCGTTCGATGGCCATCCAGTCGCTGGTGGCGTGGCGGGCGGCATGGCGCGCCTTGACCGCGCCCGCCATCTGGATGGCGCCGCCGAACAGCAGGAGCTTTTCCGTCAGGGTGGTTTTGCCGGCATCCGGATGGCTGATGATACCGAAGGTGCGGCGTCGCTCGATTTCATCCGGCAGCCAACCGGGTTTTGTTAAGGCTTGTGTCGTTGCCATAGGTGTTTTTCGTCTCGAAAGTTGTTACTGGAATCTCGTCGACACGCTGCGCCGAGCACGCGGCGGGTGTGCCGATCAAATTGTCTATAGGATATTCAGAGGATCGACCGCATCGGATAAACTTGGGGGGAATACCCGATACATGGTCATGAAACCATTTGGATGCCGCCGATCAAGGCGGCGCCGGGCAGGCTTTATTCTGATAGACAGTCATGGCGGCGACTTTTAATCTCTTTCCCAACAGAATGTCAACCCCGAATGAGCAAACGCATCATTTCAAACGCATTGGCGCCATCTGCTCGCAAGCGCGGCATGGATCGTGCGGTGCCGGGAGCGGCCGCCGGCATCGCGGCATTCGGCATATGGGCTCTCTTTCCGATTTATTTCAACCAGTTCGGACAGGAGGTGTCACCCTGGGAGATCCTACTGCACCGCATGCTCTGGTCCGGGGTGATCCTGCTCGGGTTCGTCCTGGTGACCGGACGGCGCAGCCGGGTCCTGGAGCTGCTCAGGCGGCGGCCCGGCGCCATGACGGCCCTGGCCGGCAGCGCCCTGGCCATGGCGGCCAACTGGGCCGTATTCATATGGGCCGTGACCCACGGCCAGATCCTGCAGAGCAGCCTGGGTTACTATATCAATCCACTGTTCAACGTCTTTCTGGGCTACTGCTTCCTGGGTGAGCGGCTGCAGCCGCTCCAGCGCCTCTCCGTGGCCATTGCAGCCGGCGGCGTCCTCTTTGCACTGATCGGCTATGGCCGAGTTCCCTGGCTGGCTCTGTTGATGGCCGCCTGTTTCGGCATCTACGGGCTGATCCGCAAACAGGTCGAGGTCGACAGCGTCACCGGCTTGCTGTTGGAAACCCTGCTCATGTTTCCCGTGGCCGCTGGATGGCTGATCGCCATGCACCTGGGCGGCGAAACCGTCTTCCTGCAGACCGGCCTGCGCAAGGATCTTCTGTTGATCGGTACCGGATTCATTACCCTGCTGCCGCTGCTGTTTTTTGCGGTCGCGGCCCGACGGTTACGGCTGGCCACCCTGGGGCTGGTCCAGTACATCGCACCCACCGGCCACTTTCTGATCAGCGTCTACCTCTACGGAGAGCCCTTCACCGCGGCCGACGCCATCACCTTCGGCTGCATCTGGATCGGGCTGGCGCTCTATACCGCCGACATGTGGCGCCATCATCGCCTGATGAGGCGAATAGTGAAATAGCTTCCGTGGATAAAAAAGGGTTCATCAAAGTTGGTGGATTCGCAGGCCGTCGTTGGGGGGCGGCACCGTATACCGTTCAAGATCAAGGCGCGCGGCATTCCGTGTCCTGAGGCTTACTTGTCGTACGCCGCAAGGACCACGGGAGGAGCGCAACTCAGATATTGAACGGTTTACGGCGTCGTCAAGGTTGTATTCAAGCTCCGCTTGGACTACACCGGGACTCGAACGATCGGCACGGCACTTATGACAAAAAGGAGGATTTGAGACAATGGCCGTTATCACCCGATATATCATCGTCCGCCATGGCATCGAACTCGACCAGGTGTTTGAAGATAAAAAACTGGCCGAAGCGTACGACAACATGCTCGATGCCGCCGAGAACCTGGCGGCCTTTATCAAACAGGGCGATCTCGGCGTCGCCATCGATGCCGAGACCATCGATGCGATCGCCATTCACCTGGCCAAGAACGCTCCCGAAGTGAACCGGATTTTAAAAGGCATCAAACCAATCAAACCGGCTGCCGGTGGGACCGCCAAACCTGAACCCCACGCAGCGCCGTCGACCGACGAGGACAAAAAAAGACCCGGCCGAAAACCCGGCCCAAAACCCGGCGAAAAATAAATAGTCGGTGCCCATGCCGTCGATTACCAAACAGGAAGCCGACGCATACGATCAGATGATCGATGCCGCCGCCGAACTCGCCGATCTCATCGAAACGGGCGGGATCGCTGTGGACGAGTACGTCCTGGAAGAACTGACGATATTTATGGCTGAAAATGCTCAAAAAATCAGGCAAATGTTCAAAAAGCTGACCCATCGATTCCCTTGAGCGGGATCGAACCGACCCAAATTGAAGGATTGAAATCCGATAGCCCTTGATGATAGAAACCCGGCATGCATATCCAGATGATTTTTGGCGAAAAAACTCCACCGGAGATGGTGGCATGAGATCGGCGGAACGATACCGACAGCTTGCCGTCAATTATCTCGATCTTATCCAAGCCCTCCCCTATCCCGTCGCCCTGTTCCGCGTGACCGATCGTCGGATGGTGCTGGCGAACAGCCGCTTTTGCAAGGATTTCCAAGTCCCTGAAAACTCAGGAATCACAGACGAAAATGGCGACCGCCGCAATTCGTCCTTAGAACCGGACGACCACCCCCCCCTCCGTATTCGCATGATAGACGAGGGGACGATCCGCCTCGACACCAGTGACGGCCGGCAGGTTTGCATAGACGCCCAGGCCCATCCTTTTCGATACGACGGCGAGGCGTGCTGGCTGGTGACCTCCGTGCCGGTGCCGGCGCAGGAGATGCCTGCAACCCCAACTGCAAAGCAGGAAGAGAACTATCGCGCGCTGGTGGAGAATTTAAACGATATCGTTTACACCACCGATGTCCATGCCGTGGTCACCTATGTCAGCCCCAATATCCAACAAGTGTCGGGATTTGAACCGCGTGAAGTGATCGGCAGAAACTTTATCGAGTTCGTGCATCCCGACGATCTGCCGGGCCGAATGGACCAGTTTTTAAACATTCTGGCCGGCGGCCAACAGGCCACGGAATACCGGATGATCACCAAAACGGGCGACATCAAATGGGCTCGAACCAGCGCCCGTCCCATCGTGCGCAGCGGCGCCGTCGTGGGCGTTCAGGGCATCCTCGTGGATATTACGGACCGCAAGGAGATCGAAAAGGCGCTTCGGCATTCCGAAGAAAAGTACCGGATACTGGTTCAAAACTCGAAAGATGCCATCTTCGTCATCCAGGACGACTATATCAAGTTCATGAACCCCAGCGCGTCGGAGATCCTGGGATATGATTGGGAGCGCATCGCCGAGATCCCGTTCTGGGAATTCATCCACCCGGACGACCGGCCGATGATCGAACATCGTTTGGAACTGCGCCTGCGCGGCGAGGGGCTCCCCGACCGCGCCGCCTTCCGAATCTTGAACAGAGAAGGGGCGGTGAGGGACGTGGACCTGAATTCCGTGCTGATCAACTGGGAAGAAAAACCGGCGGTGCTCAATTTTCTGAGAGATGTCACCGTACAAAAGTTGATGGAGGAGCAACTGCGCAGCGCCCAGAAGATGGAAGCCATCGGCACCCTGTCCGGAGGGATCGCGCACAATTTCAACAACCTGCTCATGGGCATCCACGGCAGCGCATCCCTGTCATTGAAAGAGCTGCCCCCGTCGACAAACGCATCTCGACATCTGGAAAAAATCGTCAGCCTGGTCCAAAGCGGCGCCAAACTGACCCATCAACTGCTGGATTACGCCCGGGGCGGGAAGCCCAAAATGAGCACCGTGAATTTGAATCAACTGGTCAGGGAGGCCGCCGACACCCTCTCGGCCACCAAAAAGCACATCCAGATCCATCAGCATCTGTCTGAAGACATTCCAGCCATAAAAGCGGATCAGGGGCAAATTGAGCAGGTCTTGTTGAATCTGTTGTTGAATGCCGCCGATGCCATGCCCAACGGCGGCCATGTCCATATCCACACCTGCTGCCTCAACGGCTTTGAAATCCAGGGCAAACCCACACTGCCCAAAGACTCGACCTATGTCCGGATACGCGTGTCCGACACCGGCACGGGCATCCCCGAAGAGATTCAAGATCGCATTTTCGAACCTTTTTTTACCACCAAGGGATTGGGGCAGGGCACCGGTTTGGGCCTCTCCACCGTGTATGGCATCGTGAAAAATCATAAAGGAGAAATCCACCTCGAATCCGAAATCGATCGTGGGGCGACGTTTTCCATATACCTGCCGGCTCAACCGCCCACTGCGGCGTGCCCTGTTTCAAAAGACCCGCCGCAACAGGTTATGGGAAGAGGGACCCTATTGCTGGTCGATGATGAGTCGTCGGTTCTTGAACCCAGTGCCGCCTTGCTGGCGCAGATGGGCTACAAGGTCTTGAAGGCGTCCGACGGGTCCACCGCCATCACCCTGTTCGAACAGCACTGGAAAACCATCGACCTGGTCGTGCTGGATCTTGTCATGCCCAATATCAGCGGCCGGGATCTTTACTACCAGTTCAAGGAAATCGATCCACAGGTCAACGTCGTGCTCTCCAGCGGTTTCGGTCCGTCTGACCAAACAGAGGAATTGCTCAGGAACGGGTGTCTCGAACTCCTGCACAAACCCTATGATGTAGCGATGCTTTCCACGACCATGAGAGAGATTCTGGCCCGCGGCGCAACAGCATAGAAGGCTCTTCATATTGAATGGATTCGTAAACAAATGAATGTTGGATCCCATCACGTCGGCAAGCGCTTGAAGAGCTATCAAATGACGGTTTTTCAGCGCGATACGATGAATTTCGCCGCCTGCATCGCGGACGGCAATCCGCTCTATTTTGACGATGAATGCGAGACGGGGGTCGTCGCCCACCCCATGTACAGCGTCGCCGTGACCTGGCCCATTCTGGAAAAAATAGATGCGTATATGGAATGGGAAGCGTTCCCCCGTGAAATTCTGGCGACCCAGGTCCATTACAGCGAGCATCTGGTCCTGCATCGATTGATGGTGCCCGGCGATCGACTGACGATCAAAGGGGATATAGCGGCCATCATCCCCCACCGATCCGGCACGCACATGATCACGCGCCTGGCGGCTTGCGACGCCCACGGCAAGCCCGTCTTTACGGAATATATCGGCGCGTTGATGCGCGGCGTCACCTGTACCGATCCGGGCAGGGGGGCGGACGGGGTCCCGTCGACACCGGCGGCAAAGGCCGCGCCGCCCTTTTCATGGGAAGCGTCCATTCCCGTAGACCCTTTATTGCCCTATCTGTACGACGGCTGCACCCGAATCCATTTTCCGATTCATACCTCCCGACATTTTGCCCGGCAGGTCGGCCTGCCCGGTATCATTCTCCAGGGGACCGCGACACTGGCGCTTTGCGTAAAAGAGATCGTGAATCGGGAAGCGGCGGCCGATCCGCATCGGCTCGCATCGGTTTCATGCCGCTTCACCGGAATGGTTCTGCCGGGTGACACGATCCTCCTGCAGGCAGACCGCGACCGGAATTCCCATGTGTTCTTCCACGTGCTGAACAGCCAGGGCCGGCGTGCGATCAGCCATGGCCACATCCAACTCCATCGATAGGAGGGTCCCGTGAACGCAATGCAGAGGCTTCCGCTGTTGAACGCCTACATCGACTACTGGTCCGAAAACCGGCCGGACCAGGCCGCCATGATCCAGCATGAGGACGGCAAAACGGTCTCGTATAAAAAATTCAGAAGCCTCATCGATTTTTTTGCGCTTCGACTGCTGGACATGGGTATCGGGAAAGGCGACCGGGTGGCCACCCAACTGGTGCTGGTACCCGAACACGTCATGTTGATGTATGCCTGTTTCAAGATCGGTGCGATGATCGCCCCGTTGGACTTGAGGTTGAAAAAGGAGGAGGTTGTCCGCGACATCAACAAAATCGCGCCAAAGGCCTTCTTTTTTCTGGGGAACACGCCGGTCACCGATTTTCGTGACATCGGCCGAGCGGTGAAGGCCGCCTGCCCCGGCGTCGCGCATCTGGTGCAATTCACACCCGACCCGAAACCCGGCGAGATCATCGATGGGGCCATCGGCATCACCGACATGATGAAGAAGGGGCGGCTCGTCCGGCTGAAGCTTGCCGATCTGTTCCTCAAGCGCCTGAAGAGGGCCTACGCGCAAATCGATACCCATACCCCGGCCCTGATCATTTATACCACCGGCACAACGGGCGAGCCCAAACCGGCTATGCTCTGTCACGAAAACATCATCGTTCAAAACCAGATTCTGGAGAGGGGCATCGGCCTGCCCGACACCGGCAACGGTCCGGCGTATGTCACGCTGGTGAATCTTCCCCCCAGCCATGTCGGTTGTGTGACCGAAACGATGATGACGACCTTCTTTAAAGGCGGAACGGCGGTCTTGTTGCGGATATTCGACGTGGAGGCGACCCTGGCCGCGATCCAGAAGCACAAGGTGACCCTGCTGGGGCAGATCCCCACCCAGTTCCGCATGCTCTGGAACCACCCGAACTATGCCGCCTACGATCTTTCCAGCCTGCAGTATGTGGCCTATGCCGGCGCGGCCGGCGACACGCCCTTCCTGACGAGGCTCGCCGCCATGGCGCCCCGCTTCGGAACCGGCATCGGGATGACGGAAAATGCCGGTTTTGCCACCTTCACGCCCCCGGGTATTTCGGTGGAGGAGATGGCCGGACAGGTGGGCCGGGCCTTTCCCGATCTGGCGGAAGTCACCATCCGCCGCCCCATGACCGCGGACGGTCGTGCCGGCGAGGAGATGCCCACCGGTGAAACCGGCGAGATCTGTTACCACCCGCCGATCGTGTTCCAGGGATACTTCAACCAGCCGGAAGAGACCGCCAAGGCGATTTCCAAGGAGGGGATTCTCTACACCGGTGACCTCGGCTATTTCAAGGAGATGGGAAGCTACAAAGCATTGTACCTGTCCGGCCGGCGCAAGTTCGTGATCAAGCAGAAGGGATACAATGTCTTCCCCAACGAGGTGGAAGCGCACATCGCCGGGCTCGAAGGCGTGGACATGGTGGATGTGATCGGCGCCAAGCATGCCGTGTTCGACGAGGGGATCCTCGCCTTCGTGCGCCTGAAGGAAGGGTCGCAGCTGACGGCCGACCAGATCATGGACCATTGCAAATCCATCGCCGCCTACAAGCGCCCGCAGCATATCGAAATCTGGCCCCACGACAAGGCGTTCCCCCTGACGCGCAGCGCCAAGGTCGATAAGCTGAAGTTGGCCGAAATGGCCGATGATATCATCGGCCGCCTGAGACGCGAGGGGAAGTGGGATGAAAAATCGATATGAAGGCGCCCCTTTTTTCCATTACCCAACGGGTCTGACCGGGCCAATTTTCACTGTTGACAACCCTTCACAGAGGGTGTTACGCGCCTGACCGTGACGGGGAAAAGCAGGGTTCCCCCATTCCGGGGCGGCCGGACCCCGACACACCTTCCGCCGTGTATCGCCACCCAAAGCCGGTTGTTGTTCATCGGCAAAACCGCTTTAGGGGTTAACATCGGTCCCGATGAGACTGCGAGAGGCAGCTATGCCCGATCACGTTGCCGTCATGCCAGCCACCCGCCTTCGTGGTGTCAACCTCGGCGGCTGGCTGGTGCTGGAAAAATGGATGACGCCGAGCCTGTTCCAAGGGCTCGCCGCCACGGACGAGACCACCTGGTGCGCGGAACTGGGCCGCGACGCACCGGCAAGGCTTCGCCATCACTGGGAAAACTTCATCACGCGCGACGATTTTGCCTGGCTGGCCGACGTTGGCATCAACGCGGTGCGCATCCCTTTAGGGCACTGGATCTTCGGCCCGCCGTACCCGTATCACCCCAAGTATGGCGCCGATCCCCATCCCTTTGTGGAGGGCGGCATCGACGTGCTGGACCTCGCCATGGGCTGGGCCGAGCAGTTCGGCCTTTGGGTGATCCTGGACCTCCACGCGGCCCCGGGCTGCCAGAACGGCTTCGACAACGGCGGCATCCTGAACGTCTGCGAATGGCACACCCGGGAAGACTACCTGGCCCACTCGGTCGATGTGCTCGGTCGGCTGGCCGAACGTTATGGCGGATCATCGGCCCTTTACGGGATCCAGATGCTCAACGAGCCGCGCTGGGACGTGCCCACGCCGCTGCTCGAGGATTACTACCGGCGCGCCTACGATGCCATCCGGGCGCACTACCCGCCGGAGCGGGGGGCGGTGGTCTTCCACGACGGCTTCCGCACCCACCGCGAATACCTGGGCTTCATGCAGCCGCCCCGGCACGAACACGTCATCTACGACGTGCACCGATACCAATGCTTCCAGCGCGAAGATCTGGATATGGACATCCACGGCCATCTCGATAAGGCGGGCAACTTGTGGCGCCGCGAGGGCGAAGAGATGCAGCGGGAATTGGGCCTGCCGGCCATCGTGGGCGAATGGAGCCTGGGGCTCAATCTCCAGGTGGTGTCGCTCTGGGCCGAAGGGCCGTACAACCACGCCCTCGAGCACCTGGACCCGTTCCAGACGGATGTGGCCTACCGCGCCTACGCCGCCGCGCAGCTGCTGGCTTTCGAGCAGTTCCACGGATGGTTCTTCTGGAGCTATCGCACCGAAACCACGCCCGAGTGGTGTTTCCGCGAGTGCGTGGAACTGGGATGGCTGCCGGCGCACTTCGATTGAGCAGGGCAAACCATGACATCATCAGGCCCGGCGAACCCGGGAGGGGGCATGCAGGCACAGGCGGTCGATACCGCACCGGGGCGCCTCCGGCGTTGGCTGGATGAACTGCCGGTGGGCCTGGCGCCCCTGCTCATCGCCGCCACGGGCCTGATCGCCGGTCTCTATCTGCTTGTTCATCCGGTTCCCGGCCAACGGGCCGACCTGACCATGTGGGTCTTCGGCGCCCTTCATGCCGATGCCTACCAGGCGGCGGCCGGGAGCTTCGCGGCCGATACGGACCGGACGGTGGATGTGCAGCTGATCAACTACAATGCGGTCAACCAGAAGCTCCGCTCGGCCCTCTGGGCCGCGGTGAACGTGCCCGATCTGGTCGAAATCGAGAAGAGCGCGGCCGGCGGCTTTTTCCGCGGGCCGCTGGACAAGGTCGGCTTTCTCGATCTCAAACCCTACCTGGAGCGGGACGCCATCCTCGACCGGGTGCCGGCCCATGCCCTGGCCGCCTACACCGACCGGGGGGCCGTTTTCGGCGTGCCCCACGACATCCACCCGGTCCTGCTGGCCTATCGCGCCGACATCATCGATCCCTACCTGGCCCGGCGCGGCCTGCGCATGGAAGACCTGGCCACCTGGGACGACTACTTCCGCGAACTGCGCGGCCTGCTCGTTCCCGACGAGCGCTACCTGCTGCAGATCGAATATGGCGACGCCTGGGCCTTCCAGATCTTCCTGATGCAGCGCGGCGGCGGCATCTTCGGCCCCGACGGCCGGCTGCGCATGGACGACGACATCGCGGTGGCCACCATGACCTGGATGATTCCCCTGGTCGCCGAATCGGGTGACCGCAAGGTGGCGGAGTCGCTCGGCAACTGGGATCCCTCGTTTTACCGCGGTTTCATCGAAGGGTACTACATCGCCGCGCTCTGTCCGGACTGGCGCTCGTCGCAGATACAGACCTTTGCCAAAGAGCTGCACGGCAAGCTGCGGGTGGCGCCCCTGCCCGCGCCCGTACCGGGCGGCCTGCGCACCAGCCAGATGGGCGGCACCATGCTCGGCATCGCCCGCGCGGCCAAAGACCCCGAGCTGGCCTGGCGGTTCGCCAAGTCGATCTATTACGGCTCGCCCGAACAGCACGGACGGCTGTTCCGCACCACCAACATCCTCACCCCGGACCGCCGGGCCTGGAGCGACCCGGCCTATCACGAACCGCGGCCCTATTGGAGCGGCCAGGCCCTGGGCGAGCAATTCATCGCCGTGGCCGACGAGGTGCCGCCCTTTTACTCCAGCGGATTTCTGCCCTCGGCCCAGGCCAAACTCAACGAGGCCATCGTCTCCTGCTACAGCCGTTACCGCTCCCACGGGGCCGACGGCTTCGAGGCCTACGTCCGTCAACGCCTGACGTCGGCCGCGGACTACGTGCGCCGGCAGATGGCCCGCGAGCCCGATTGGGATGCCGAGGAGTGACCATGCCGCTGCGCACCGCCCGCACCGCGCCCTATCTCTTCCTGGCGCCCTTCGTCCTCAGCTTCCTGATCTTCGGGGCCTATCCCATCGTCCGCAGCGTGATGCTCTCTTTCTACATCACCTCGGGTCCCGAGGCCCAGCATTTCGTCGGCCTGGACAACTACCTGCATCTTCTGCAGGACCCCGATTTCTGGACCGCGGTCCGCAACACCGCCACCTTCGCCCTGGGCAGCGTCCTTCTGCAACTGCCCCTCAGCCTGGGGCTGGCCCTGCTCCTCAACCGCGCCGACATCCGCGGCCGCAATGTCTTCCGCTTCATCTTTTTTTCGCCCAACCTGATGGGTTTGGTCTTCTCGGCCCTGCTGTTCATGCTCATTCTGGCCCCCAGGTTCGGTCTGCTCAACGCCGCCCTGCACGCCCTGTTCGGCCTGCCCTCGACCACCCGCTGGCTCTCCACGCCGGGCCTGGTCATGCCGGCGCTCATCATGGTGGCCCTGTGGCTCTACACCGGCTTCAACATGGTGTATTTCCTGGCCGCCCTGCAAGCGGTGGACGGCGAACTTTACGAGGCCGCCACCATCGACGGGGCCGGCCGCTGGGCCCAGTTCCGGCACGTGACCCTGCCCGGCATCCGGCCGGTGCTGATCTTCGTGGTGGTGCTCTCGACCATCGGATCGTTCCAACTCTTCGAACTCGCCTTTTTACTGCTTGGCAACAGCTCGGGGCCCGACCAGGCCGGCCTGACCATCGTCATGTACCTCTACCAGAACGGGTTTCTGGGCGGGGACCTCGGCTACGCGGCCGCCATCGGCTGGACCCTGGCGCTCATGGTGCTGCTCCTGGCGCTGGTGCAGCTGCGCATCACCGGTACGGGAAAGGAGGCGCGCTGAGATGCGGCGGATGGTGGTATACACGCTCCTGGTGCTCTTCGCCCTGCTGTGCCTGGTGCCCATCGCCTGGCTGGCGGCCTCGGCTTTCAAGGCGAACGCCGACTTCCACGTCTACCCGGTCCTGCCGCCGGTGGATCGCCTGACCCTGGCCAACTTCACCAGCCTCTTCACCCAGATGCCGTTCCTGCGCTTCATGATGAACAGCTTTTTCGTGGCCGGCGCGACGGTCATCCTTCAGCTCTTCTTCTCTTCCCTGGGCGGATTCGCCCTGGCCAAGTACGACTTCGCCGGCAAGAAAACCGTCATGGGGGTCATGCTGGCCACCATGATGATCCCCGGCCCCGTGCTGCTGGCGCCCATGTACGAGCTGATCTACCATATGGGTCTCATCGACAGCCACCTCGGGCTGATCGTGCCGGGCATGGTCAATGTCTTCGGCATGTTCCTCTTCCGCCAATCCATGCTGTCGGTGCCCGACGAGATGCTCCAGGCCGCCCGCATCGACGGCTGCAACGAATTCCAGATCTTCTGGCACGTGGTGATGCCGGTCAGCCGGCCCATCGTGGGCGCCTTCTGCCTGATCGCCTTCATGGGCACATGGAACAGTTTTCTCTGGCCCCAGATCATCCTGCAGAGCAGCGACCGCTTCACCCTGCCCATCGGCCTCAACCAGATGATCGGCGTCTACGAGGCCGACTACGGCGCCATGATGGCCGGCACCCTGCTGGCCGTGCTGCCCGTGGTCGCGCTCTTCTTCCTGCTGCAGAAAGAATTCATCGCCGGACTCACCAAAGGCGCAGTGAAAGGGTAATCCATGGCGGAAATCGCGTTTCGCGGCGTGAACAAAATCTACCCCAACGGCTTCCAGGCCGTTCACCGGCTCGACCTGTCCATCGCGGACGGCGAGTTTCTGGTCATGGTCGGCCCGTCGGGCTGCGGCAAGTCCACCACCCTGCGCATGCTCGCCGGCCTGGAGACGATCAGCAGCGGCGATCTGCTCATCTCCGGCCAACGGGTCAACGATCTGCACCCGCGGGCGCGCAACATCGCCATGGTCTTCCAGAGCTACGCCCTCTACCCGCACAAGACCGTGCAGGGCAACATCGAGTTTCCCCTGCGCATGGCCAGACGGCCGGCCGCCGAGGTGAAGGCACGCGCCCTGGAGGTGGCCCGCATGCTCGAACTCGAGCCCCTGCTGCAGCGCAAGCCGGGCCTCCTTTCGGGCGGGCAGCGGCAGCGGGTGGCCATGGCGCGCGCCCTGGTGCGCGACCCGGTGGCCTTCCTCATGGACGAACCGCTCTCCAACCTGGACGCCAAGCTGCGCGTGCAGATGCGCGCCGAGATCGCCGCGCTGCAGCGGCGCACCGGCACCACCACGGTCTATGTCACCCATGACCAGGTCGAGGCCATGACCATGGGCGACCGCGTGGCGGTCTTCAAGGACGGCCTGCTGCAGCAAGTCGATACGCCCCAGAAGCTCTTCGAGCGGCCGGTCAACACCTTCGTGGCCGGCTTCATCGGCTCGCCGAGCATGAACCTGATCGCGGCCCGCAGGGAACCGGCCGGCGGCGGACCGGTCCTTATCGTGGCCGGCGAGCGCATCGTCCTGGGCAAAGGAACGGAAACACGATTCGACCTGACCGCCGCCGACGCCGAACGGGTGGCTTACCTCGGCCTGCGGCCCGAAGACATGGTCGATCCGCAATTGGTAGAAGAAGATCGGCGCCTGCACGGCCGGGTCGCGCTCACCGAACTGCTCGGCCGGGAACAGATGGTCTACCTCGATCTGCGCGACGGCACGCGGCTGGTGGCCCGCCTGCACGCCGACCGGCGCCTCAAGGCCGGCGACGAGATCGCCGTGGGCATCGACCCGGCCCGGCTCTACCTGTTCCAGGCCGACGGGCGCGCGCTGCCCTATCGTCAGGGATCAGGCCAGCCATCATGACGCCATCCACGAGCCCATCGACACCCCAGCCGGCACCGGCCGTCTCGCCCGGCACCGTTCCCGTAAAGCACCGTCATTTTCTCCGCCAGGTGTTCCGCCTGGCCGGACCCTATTGGAAATGCGAGCGGCGCGCGAAAATCCGCGCCGCGACCCTGTCGCTCTTCCTGCTGACCGTGGCCCAGGTCGGGCTCACCGTGTGGGGCAACTACTGGAATCGGGCGCTCTTCGACGCCCTGGAGCAGCGCTCGGTGCGCGGCGTGCTGATCCAGGTGGCGGTTTTCGCGCTGATCTTCGCCATCTCCATCGTGGTCACCGGCGCGCACCTGCTGGTCAAGCGCTGGCTCCAGCTCGACTGGCGGGCCTGGCTGACCGACCAGCTCATGGGACGCTGGATGGAGGATGGTCGCCACTACCGCCTGCTGTTCACGGCCGGCGAGCACGACAACCCCGATCAGCGCATCGCCGAAGACATCCGCATCGCCACCGAAAGCGCCATCGCGCTCGGCCACACGCTCGTTTTCTCGCTGTTGATCCTGGGCCTGTTCGCCGACATCCTCTGGTCGGTGTCGGGATCCATGGCCGTGCCGGGCACCACCGTCAAGGTGCCGGGTTACATGGTGCCCCTGGCCTTCGTCTACGCGGCGCTCGGCAGCGGCCTGGGCTGGATCCTCAGCCGGCCCCTGGTGCGGTCCACCAACGCGCTGCAGACGGCCGAAGCCACCTTCCGCTTCGGCCTGTCACGGGCCAGGGAGAACACGGAGGCTATCGCGCTGATGCGCGGCGAGCCCATGGAGCGGATCGGCTCGACAGCGCGCTTTGGCCAGGTGGTGCGCGAATGGAACCGGCAGTCGTTCGCCTACCTGGGGTTGGTGTCGTTCGGAACGGCCTACGGGGCGCTGCTGCCGGTCTTCCCGATCCTGATCGCCGCCCCGCAGTACATCGCCGGCGCCATGACCCTCGGTGTGCTGATGCAGGCCGCCCAGGCGTTTCAGCGCCTGACCGGCGCGCTCTCCTGGCCGGTGGACAATATCGGCGAAATCGCCCGCTGCCGCGCCTCGGCCGAGCGCGTGCTGTCCCTCGACGAAGCCATCCGGCGCCTGGATGCCGGCGACATAGCGCCGGACGCAGCGCGCATCGTCATCGAACGATCGGACCGCCCGATGCTGACCATCCAGGATCTTTCCATCGCCGATCCCTCGGGAGAGATCCTGCTCGATCGCTTCAACACCGAAATTCGCCGCGGCGAACGGGTACTGATCACCGGCCATCCGGTGGTGACGGGGAGCCTGTTCAAGGCGATCGGCGGGCTCTGGCCCCTGGGCGGTGGCAGAGTGGCCCTGCCGGGCGACGGCGGCCTGCTGTTCGTTCCCCAGCATCCGTTCCTGCCCGAAGAGACCCTGCGGGCGGTGCTTTGCTACCCGTGTCCTCCGGAAGACTTCACCGACGCCGACATCAGCCATGCCATGGCGCAGGCCGGCATCGCCTGGCTCCTCCCGCGCCTCGACGACCGGGACGACTGGGAACAGGTCCTGTCCCGCCGCGCCCGGCAGCGGGTCGGCTTCGCCCGCGTTCTGCTCCAGCGGCCGGCCTGGATCTTCATGGAAGAGGCGACCGACGCCTTCGACCCCAAGGGCCAGCGGCTGATCCTCGAAATGCTGCGGCGCGAACTGCCCGACGCCACCCTGGTGACCATCACCTTCCGTTCCCATCCAGACCTGGAAGCGCTCCACGACCGAACCATCGTGCTGGACCGGGGGCGCAAGCTGGACGGAAAGGGGGACGGACATTAATTTATGAATCAGTTTACTAATCCTGCCGCATCACATAACCATTCTTCTCCACCAATTCTCTTCCACGACGAACCGCATGGCTGATTGCCGATTGGGTCAGTTTGAATATATCCGATAGCCGGTTCTGTGTGATGCCAAGTTGATCAGTGGCCCAGTAGCAAAGTATGCTCCTGGCATTTGTCCTAGCTCTATCCCTTTGGGCGTCCAGCATCTGTTGGGGCGTTATTTGCGTTATCTGAGATACGCGCCTTAAAAGCTTTTCAAAATCGTAACCTTCAGCAGCAAGTCGAAATCTGTTTTCCATCCGTTCCTGGGCTTGTGCCAGCACCTCGTTGACAAAGTCGCCATCTCCCAGGATGCGCTCATCCCCCTTTTGATAATCACCGGCACGCCGGTTGACCTTTAATCCAGCCCACCCGCCTTGGCTTCGCAGCAACCCACCCCCGGTCAGATCAGGGCGCTTGCCCATGCCGATCCCTTTGCGAACAAACTCACGATACCTTCCTTTGGCATCGGCTGCATTTGAACCAAACAGGCCCAAAACATATTGCGTATCGTGCCAGTCGTTCTCTTGAAGACCTAAAATTGCGCCATGCCCGCAGTGAGGATATCTGGCCAGCGACGGATAATCGGCAACAATTTGAGCCCGCAAGGGGTTTAAATGAATATAGCGTACCAACTCCAGCAGATAGGGGCCTTGCTGGCACAAAATGGATTTAAACCGGTTCTGGAATAAATGCCCGACCCTGCGGTGACGCCGGTTGTAATGGACCGCGTAATAGGTGAGCAGTCTTTTCATCAGATCTGAAATCGATACATTGCCGGTTCTGAGCAGCAGGTGAAAATGATTGGTCATCAATGCCCAGGCAAAACAGCGGGTATGCGACTCTATGATTAAAGTACCCAATCGCTCCGTAAAAAGCGTGTAGTCGCCATCTTCAGAAAAAATCCTCTGCCGGTTGATACCGCGGCAAATGATGTGGTGCAATGCCCCCGGGGCGTCTATGCGGGCTTGGCGTGGCATGAATGATCCGTAACAAGAACCGGCCAACATTTCAATTCATATTTTAATGTACGTCCCCTATATCTGCCCATGTGATGGGTCGGTCTTGAAATTGAATCTCAATTTTTACAAAGGAGTCCGCAATGAAACATATTGTCGCAATCTTCATCCTGATTTCTGTTTTCGGTATGAGCACCATGGCACTGGCAGAGGACAAGGCTACCGCAAAAGATGTTTACGATCTCGTTATCAAAGCCTATGAAGTGGTAAACGTATTGAAAGAGGAATCGCTCGTTGCTTTCAACGACCCTAAGGGAGAGTTTATCTACAAGGATACCTACGTGTATGTGATGCAGTGCCCGGAATACGTGGTGGCCCATCCCTATGCACTGGACAAACTCAAGGGCAAGGACCTGACAAAGATATATCCTTTTCAAAACACCCTGTGTGAGGGCGGGAAAAGCACTCAAGGGACCTGGGTTGAATATGCATGGCCTAAACCGGGAAGCCAGGAGCCTTCGCGCAAAATCTCGTTTGTCATAAGCGTTAAAGATACCCCTTACACGATCGCGGCCGGTATTTACAATGACGATGTCAGCATTGAAGAGCTCAATCGGCAACACAAAAACTAGTCTATTTCAGGAAATAGGGGACGTATATTAATTTATGAATCAACTTAACCTTAATGCTGGAGCATCACATAACCATTCTTTTCTGCCAATTCTCTTTCACGACGAACCGCTGATTGTTAAACAGGCAAATGACATGGTGCAATGCCCCCGGGACGTCTATTCGGGCTTGGCGTGGCATGAATGATTCGTAACTAAAACTGGCCAACATTTCAATTCATATTTTAATGTACGTCCCCTATTTCCCTATTTTAATGTACGTCCCCTATTTCCCTATTTCCGACTGGGAACAGGTCCTGTCCCGCCGCGCCCGGCAGCGGGTCGGCTTCGCCCGCGTCCTGCTCCAGCGGCCGGCCTGGATCTTCACGGAAGAGACGACCGACGCCTTCGACCCCAAGGGCCAGCGGCTGATCCTCGAAATGCTGCGGCGCGAACTGCCCGACGCCACCCTGGTGACCATCACCTTCCGTCCCCATCCAGACCTGGAAGCGCTCCACGACCGAACCATCGTGCTGGACCGGGGGCGCAAGCCTGCGCCGGGCCTGGGAGAACTATAGGGACGGCCGTGAAATTTTGAAATTCAAACTATCTCTCAATACGGGGGCCGCCTGTCGGATTATATTGTTATCTCCTCTTTCGGTCATGTGATAAACAGAAGGTGTCTGGATAGGCCGGAGCTGTCAACCTATGATCTGGTCACTATGAAAAAATTGCGTTAGTTGTTCTTTAGTCACAGGATATGCGGAAAGAGTAGGATGAGAGTGTTTTGGTGTAGATAAAATTATAATCGATTTACTCAATAGCCCGATGTTGACACCCTTCACAGATTTGCATATTCAGAAACATCGCATCAAGCCGATTAGACTGCGATGGTCGATAAGGTTTTCTCTCGCGGAATGACCCAAATGACCGACTGCTTGTGCAGTGTTTCCTTGGACGATGAAAACACAGGTATAACAAGCAACTAAAGCGCCACGACGTTAAGCGTCGAGCCTGACTCGGAAATAAGAGCCATGAGGGTGTTAGCCAACCTGTTCCATTTCATACGAAGTACACAAATTTATGTCGTTTCCTACCCGAAAACCGGGCGCACATGGTTGCGGACCATGATCGGGAAATATCTGATTGAACACTACGGCCTGCCTGAGACAGAAATGATGAAAACAGATCGTTTAACGCTTGGGGCCGGTCTTTCGAAAACTAAATTCACGCATGATGGAGCTGCGCTATCGCGGCGGATTCCATACACAGAGCTGAATCCGTCCAAAGCTTCGTATCGTGAAAAGAAGGTTCTGCTCCTGACTCGAAACGTCAAGGATACGGTCGTCTCTGCTTATTTCCAAGCCACGAGACGAAGAGGGCTCTTCGACGGTCCTATCACTACCTTTGTCCGGGATGAGTCTTTTGGTGTCCGGAAAATTTTGACATTCTATAAACAATGGTATGAAAATCGAGAAGTACCAGATGATTTAATCCTATTGAAGTATGAAGACATCCATCAAAATCCTGCCAGAGCACTTGAAACATCTCTCAACTTTATTGGATTGCAGGATGTTCGAATGGACCTGGTTCGATCTACTGTGGAATACAGCTCTTTTGAGAATCTCAGGAAACTGGAAAGGCAGCGTATAAAGAATTCTGGCCAATTGGATGATCCCGAAGCCTATAAGGCGCGCCAAGGAAAGGTCGGCAATTTCAACCAATATCTCGACGACGATGACATCGCTTTTATCGACGAATCAATCTCTACTTGGGGTTGTGAATTCATATATTGACCCAGATCAACAATTCGCTATCCTTTTTTCTGCAACATTCACAGGGGAAATTGCGAGGCTCAAGTGCTCGGCCACCATGTTGGTGGGAGTCTTCGGTCAAATTAAGAATTATCTCCTCTTGATGCCGACGTGGGCCACGGCGATGCCGTTGGTGAAGGATTGCCAGGTCATCTTCTCGAAGCCGATGCCGGTCAGCATCTCCGCCAGCTCTTCGGGCAGGGGAAACATGCGGATGGTTTCGGGCAGGCAGGCGTAGGATTCGGCCGAGCCGGCGATCAACTCGCCGAGCAGGGGCATGATGTTGAACGAGTAGAAGTCGTAGAGCGTGCGGAAGAGCGGGCTGGTTGGCTGGGAGAACTCCAGGCAGAGGATGCGGCCGCCGGGTTTGAGCACGCGGTGCATTTCGGTAAAACCGCGCTTGAGGTGGGTCAGGTTGCGGATGCCGAAACCGACCATTGCGGCGTCGAAGGTTGCGTCCGGGAAGCAGATCTGCTCGGCGTCGCCCTGCACGTAGGCGATGTGGGCCAATTGGGGATCGGGATCGATCTTGGGGCGGCCGGCGGCGATCATCTGCCAGTTGATGTCGTAGATGACCACCC
Source organism: Desulfatitalea tepidiphila (assembly GCF_001293685.1). Classification (NCBI taxonomy): domain Bacteria; kingdom Pseudomonadati; phylum Thermodesulfobacteriota; class Desulfobacteria; order Desulfobacterales; family Desulfosarcinaceae; genus Desulfatitalea; species Desulfatitalea tepidiphila. The sequence continues at coordinate 42,498 of NZ_BCAG01000007.1, forward strand.
GGCCGTCGGGTCCGGTGCGGCGGGCGGCCAGGATGGCCAGGTCGCCGGTACCGCCGCAGACATCGAGGATCTTTTCTCCCGGGCGCGGCGCCAGCATGCGGATGGCGGCGCGCTTCCAGACATGCTGGATGCCGAAGCTGAGCAGGGAGTTCATGAAGTCGTATTTGGGCGCCACCCGGTTGAAGTGGCGCATTACGGCCCGCACTTTTTCGTTCTCCTGGAACGTGCGGATGCCGAAGCGGGCCCGGCCCGTCTCTGAAACGTGTTCGTCGAGCTGTTCGCGGCGCCGCTCGGCGTCGAACCATTTGGGATTCTGCCACAAGGCCATGGATATCGACTCGCTTTCTAACCCGGCACGGCCGGAAGTTTAAACTGCATCAGGTAGTTCATCTGCGTGTTGGCGCACAGGCGCGCGTATCCCACTACCGGAAGATAGCGCAGGCCGGAGACATGGGCCGCCTGCAGCCTGGCGGCCTCTCCCCAGGCTTTCAACTCATCGGGCCGCACGAACTTTCGATAGCGGTGCGTCCCTTTGCGCACGATGCCCATCAGATACTCGGCCGCCACGATGACCAGCAGGTACGCCAGCGGGGTGCGGTTGACCGTGGCGAAGAACACGCTGCCGCCGGGACGCACCAGGCGGGCGCAGGCGCGCACCAGGGAGGCCGGTTCGGGCACGTGTTCGACCAGTTCCATGCAGGTGACCAGGTCATAGGCGTTGGGGCGGCGCTGGGCCCAGGCCTCGGCGCTGCCCTTCCGGTACTCGACCCGCACCCCGCTTTCCGCGGCATGGCGCCGGGCCGTGGCCAGGGCCGCCGGGACCATGTCGATGCCGGTCACCTGGGCGCCCTCGCGTGCCATGGCCTCGGCCAGCAATCCGCCGCCGCAGCCCACGTCGAGAACGCTTTTGCCCTTCAATCCGGCGCGTTCGCGCACATAGGCCAGGCGCACCGGATTGATATCGTGCAGGGCCTTGAACTCGCCGCGCCGCTGCCACCACAGATCGGCCATGGCTTCGAATTTGGCGACTTCTTCGGGGTCGATGTTGGTCAACATAGGTTAAAGTTTGAAGTGTTAAGTTTAAAGTGAAGGAGTTCTTTCGATTCTAATATTGGAGAAAAATAATTTTTACGATCCGTCCAATAGACAGAATACCTTCACTTTCCTACTTTCCAACTTTCATACTTTCTTACTTTTTGAATTTCCTTCTTGCCTTTTTCCATCCCCTTTTTACTACCATCACCTTCAAGGTGGCGACGCACCCGGCCTATGCCGCCCGGTCGCTCTTCACGGTACAGATCAGGCGCGAGTCTTCCAGGGCCGCCATGCGGTGTACGGTGCAGGCCTGGTACTCGGGCGTGGCCAGCATGCGCTTGAAGGCTTGAATGGAGGGGTACTCGACGAGCAGGATCGAATCCCAGCTTTCGCCGTCCGGGCCGATCAGGGTGCCATGGACCGCTCCCATCCAACCGCCCGGATTGCCGCCGACCTGGGCGACCATTTTAGCGGCGACCTGGCTGTAGCGGCGATAGGCTTCGCGCCCCGAGCAGTCGGACGTGCCGTCCGGATAAATAGCGCGCTCCCGGAACTTGAGCATGTTCAACATGACTATGGGACGATCCTTGGGGATGGCGGCCATTACCTGGGACAATTTCTCCGGGCTTGCATCGACGGTTTTCATCATTCGTGTTTTTCTCCTTACAGGGCTCGTGTCTTCGAAGTCGATCGTTCTCTTGGCTCAGGTTCCCGTTTTCGGCCCACCAGCAGCAGGGTATTGCCGATCACCGTCAGGCTGCTGAGCAGCATGGCGGTCACGGCCACCAGGGGCGAGAGCAGGCCGGCCATGGCAACGGGAATGCTGACGGCGTTATAGACCAGCGCGCACCAAAGGTTCTGGCGCACCTTGCGGTCCACCCGGCCGGCCCACGCCATAAAAGCATCCAATTGCGCCGGATCGCCGCGCATGAGGGTGACATCGGCGGCCTGGCGGGCCAGCGGCTCGCCGCTGTGCACGGCCACGGCCAGATCGGATTGGGCCAGGGCCGGCGCATCGTTGATCCCGTCTCCGACCATGGCCACCCGCCGGCCTCGGGCCTGCAGCGCACGGACATAGTCCGCCTTGTCCTGGGGCAGGAGTCCGCCTTTGGCCTGGTCGATACCGATGAGCGCCGCCACCGAGCGGGTGGCCCGATCCGTGTCCCCGGACAACAGGTGCGGCTCTAAACCTCGCGCCTTCCATCGATCCACGGTGTCCTTCATACCATTCCTGAGGGTATCGCCAAAGTAGAAAATAGCGGCGATGCGACCGTCGAGGCTCAGCACCACTTCGGAAAGGACGCCGGCCTGGGGCCCTGGATCGGAAGGATCATTCCGAGGGCCGGCGGCAAAAGCCCGGCTGCCAATGCGAACGGTCCGGCCCTCATGGGTGCCGCCGATCCCCTCGGCATGAACCTCGACACCGGCCACCTGAATCGGCCGGACAGTCTGCCGGGCGGCATGGGCGCGCAGCGCGTGGGCCACGGCGTGATCGACCCCGGTCTCCAGGCCGAGGGCCAGGCCCACGGCCCAGTCCGGGTCAATGCCGGCAGCGGCTTCGATGCGTTCCAACGTCCATTGGCCGCGCGTCACGGTGCCGGTCTTGTCCAGCACCAGGGTGTCGATGCCGCCGGCCTGCTCGAAGGCCTGAAAATCCCGGACCAGCAGGCCGCGGCGGCCGGCGCCGGCGATGCCGGCCACGCGTGCCAACGGAATGGCGATGCCCAGGGCGCACGGGCAGGCGATCACAAGGACGGTCACCATGCGCACCAGGGCATCGTCCAACCGGAGGCCCAGCAAAAGACCGACGCCCCCGGTGGCGAGGGCCAGCGATGCCATCAGCGGCACGAAGAAGAGCAGCCACCGATCCGTGCGGCCCTCCAGCGTCGTGCGCTGGGACAAGCCCTTGCGAACCACGGCGATCATCTGGCCCAGCAGGGCGTCGTCGCCCACCCGATCGGCACGAACGACCAGGTCGCCGTCGACCACCCGGCTGCCGCTCACCACCCCATCGCCCGCAGCCACGCCCGCGGGCCGGGGTTCTCCGGTGACCGCCGATGCATTCACGCGCCCCTGCCCCTGCACGACGCGGCCGTCGGCCGGCACCACTTCTCCCGGACCGACGCTGAACAGATCCCCCGGCGCCAGTTGCCTGATATGAACATACCGCCCCTTGGGGTGTGCCTGGCTGCACAGACGGACTTTCCTGGGCTGAAGGGAGAGAAATCCCTCCAGGTCGTGGCGGACCCGCTGCTTGGCACGGGTTTCGAGCAATTTGCCCAGAAGCAATAGCGTGATCAGCATGGAGGCCGTGTCGAAATAGAGATGCAGGCTGCCCTGCCACCAGTTGACCAGGCTGTACAGGTAGGCGCTGCCGGCGCCCAGCATGATCAGCACCTCCATGCCCGGCGCGGCATGGCGCACGCCGGACCACGCCTTGCGCAGGATCGGCCCGCCGCCGTAAAGCATCACGATCGTTGCCATGACAAAGATCGGCCAGGAGATGTAGGCGATATCCTGAACCCCGATGGTGGTAAAAAAGCCAGCGTAGAGCGCCCAGGACAGCATCATGACGTTGACCGCCAGCAGGGCCGAAATGGAGAGCCGCACGAAGTCGACGCGCAGGCCGCGTTCACCGGCCGAAGCCTCTTCGTCCGACAGGGCGCGATAGCCCAGCCGCTCGATGCGCTCCCGGATCTGCAGGGGGGTGATCCGCACCGGGTCGTAGCGGCAACGCAGGCGATCGGTGGAGAAGTCGCAGTCCACCGCTCCCACGGCGCCCTCCAGGCGTGAGAGGGCATGACCGATCACCCAGGCGCAGGCCGGACACCACATGCCCTCGACCAGGGCCTCGAAGGCCAGCGTGGGCCGGTCATCGGCATCTTCGGCAGGCGGTTGGGATTGGGAGCGCCGCGCGTCGACCTCGCGCTCGATTCTGTCCAGATCCGCTTCCGAAGCGGGCACCACTCCGGCCGCCACGCACTCCCGGTAGAGATCGGTCTCCTTGAACCGGGAAGGGTCGGGCGCATCGGCGGCCTCGATCAGCATGGCGAACACCATGCGGCAGCCGGCGCAGCAGAAGCAATACCGGTGCTCGTCGAAGGTCTGGGAAAAGGCATCCGAGCGAACCGGAAGACCGCAGAGGTCGCAAGGGATGTGGGATGATGCGGAAGTAATAATGAACTCCTATTGACCGGGGCTGTATCAAAAAAAACCGGATGACAGCATTCTTTCACTTTAAACTCAAATCCATTGACTTCAGCGGACGCCGCGGGCGGGCATAAAGCCCGCCCCTACATGGCCTGTTTATGTCGACGGCCTGTGTTTTAAACCCAAGCTTCGTTGGGGCGGGCTTTACGCCCGCCCGTATCTTCCGCCAAGGTGCTTAAAAATTCAACGTCATCAACAATCCCATCTTTCCGTCCGCCCCAGGCTCGACGACTTCGCGGTCGTCGCGGCGGGAGATATCGCCGCCCACGGCGTCGCGCACCAGGCGGATGCCCCGCTCCATGTGGTCGAGAAAGGTCGGCACGGGTATCATTTCCCCGTACGTGCGCGTGAAGGCATAAATGCAGACCTGGTGCGGGTCCATCCCCCGGGCCAGGTCGGCGGCGCCTTTGAGCAACTGGATGGTCCGACGGGCGGTGGCCACCGTGCGCACGGGAAACAAGTCCCACCAGGCCACGGCCGTACAATAGTAGGTGGTCGGCCGGTAGGCCTGCAGCGAGATCGAATCGTCGTGGATCGTGGTGTAGAAATTGAAGATCTTCTCCATGAGTTCAAAAGGCCGCGACTGGGGCAGATCGTCGCGCAGGTAGCCCAGCTGCCAGTGCAGGTCGTGGATCGGCTCGCGCACCGCAGACGGGGCCCCGTCGATGGGACGACACGGATCGCAGAAGGGTTCGCCGTCGTGCCGGAGCAGACTGCGGATCACCTTGACCGTATTGAGCAGGTAGTTGGCCCGGATGCCGGTGGGCGAAATGGCGATGCCCTTTCCAAAGATGCGGTCGGCCTCGTCCAGGGCGGCGAAGATGCTGCGCCTGAAGCGCCCGGCGTCGGTCTCCCTGCCGATGGCGCCGCGGCCCTGCCGCAGATAACGCAGGGTCGTCATGGCCTGGGCCAGGTGCACCACGGCATGTTCGCAGTAAAAGTCTTCGGACTGGAAATCGCAGGTCTGCTGGATGAAGTCCGCCTCCTGGTGGGCCTGCTGGAACAGTCCCTCGGCAATGGTGTGCGAGGGGGCATCCACGGCGAGGTTGCGCAGCAGCACCATGCGCAGGCTGCGGGCGTTGAGGTGGGTGGGATCGAGGCTCAGGATAATGCGCAGGATTTCGATGGCGTCCCAGAACCTGCGCCGGTAGTAGAGCGTCTTGGCGATCTCAAGGCCGAGCAGCGAGTTGTGCGGAAAGCGCAAAAAGGCGGCGACCCCATTGCCCTGGCCTGCGCCGTCGTCGGGTCCGGTCTTGACCACGGTCGGCCAGAGAATCCCCGCAAAGCGCGCGACCGAGTCCGGATCGTTTCCAAGCACACGGTCCTGCAGCAGGTCCGGGATGAAGTCGAAGTACAACGTGCTCCAAAAGCCCACCACCGGCCAGATGGTCAACGTCTCGTCGTTGAACAGGGTGATCTCGGCCGGGCGGGAGCCGAGCAGTGCGCGGATGTCGTTGATCAGCACGCACTGCCGGACGTAATCGGTGAGGCGGATGACCGGATCGCCGGGCAGCTTGGCGTTGAGCACCGGCAGCAAGTAGTTGTCCAGGCTGGCGAACGTCCCGGCCGCGATGCCGATGGAGAGAAAGCGGTTCTGGGAATAGGCGTTGGAGAGCGCCCAGCGGATGGCCATCTGATGGGCCAGCGAAAGCGCGCTGCGCAGGCACTGGCGGTAGGCCGACGGATTGCTGGCCGGCGCCTCCTTGGGAAAATCCACATAGAGCGTGGTGATGTCGTGGGAGCGCACCTTGCCCCAGCGGCCGTAGACGAAGCGGCCGATGGCCTGCTCGATGTAGGTTTTGAGCTCTTTTTTGAGCCATCCGACGATGTCGTGATCGATGACGTCGCCCCGGCTGTAAAGGGCGAAGCCGATGCGCACCCCCTCTTTGTGGTCCGCCTGCTGGCGGCCGCCCCGGCAAAGATTGACCAGGGTCTCGAAGTTCCACTGGGGCCCCAGTTGGGCGCGGTCGTGCCCCAACCAGAAGGCCAGGCTGCGAAGCACATTCTGTTTGTGAGGCGTGTCGGCCTTTTCCTTTTTCAGGCGCGACAGCATGGAGTTGCTCACCTTGGGAAGTTCGAGGCGGTATTCGGCCAGCAGGGCATTGATCCGATCGGTCAGCGCACGGGTCGACAGATTCAGTTCGAGCAGCAGCTCTTTTTGGTCCAGAAAGTTCTCGAAGGTCATCTGTCGAGGCGGCCTGCACGCCTCTTCGGCCCGTTCGTGCGCGCAGATGCAGGCCTCCAGCGCGGACTCGTCGGGTCTTCCGATGATCCTGTTGTCAAAGGCAAAAGAGACAAACGAGGCCAGCGCCGCGGCATTGTCGCTGTTGCCGGCAAAACGACGGTAGGCGTCGTGGGTCGGGAAAACCGCCATGAGCGCGGCCCCGGCGTCCGGCTTCTTTTGTGGCATAAGCCTCTCCCCTCTGGTTTGGTGCGATAGACTAAGCCATCATCATTAAAACAGGGGAAAAAACAAAGCAATGTTTTAGCGTAAAACGGTAGTTTTCATAAAACACACCATTTGTTTGACAACTGTTTCAATTCGCCCTTAGGATGAATCCGACATGCCCCGCAAATGAGCAGCCGGGGCAAGCTCGCCGTTCCGTCTTGATTTCATCGGTACCCAAACGATCCAGAAGTCTTATCCGGCTATCCATGCACCGATGTCGGATCGCACGGGATCATTTGCCCCACACCCCATAGAGAGGAGACATGCCATGGAACAGTACAAACTCTTCATCGACGGCGAATTTGTCGACGCCGCCAGCGGAGAAACCTTTGAATCCATCGATCCGGGCTCGGGCATGCCCATCGCCCAGGTGGCCAAGGCCGGCGCAGCCGATGCCGAAGCGGCCATCGATGCGGCCCGGCGGGCCTTCGACAGCGGGGTCTGGAGCGGTTTGACCCCGGCCCAGCGGGCCGACAAACTCAACGCCTTCGCCGACCAGATCACCCAGCAGACCCTGCGCATGGCCATTACCGAATCAATGGATTCGGGCCAGATCATCGGGCTGGCCAAATACTGGGGCATGCTCGGTTCGCAGATGCTGCGCAACTTCGGCCACTATGCGGCCACCCGGTTCCCCTGGCAGGAGGAGATTCCCTATGCCGGTAACGTCTTCGCACCGGGCCGGGACTACATCCGCCGGGAGCCGATCGGCGTGTGCGTGGGCATCATCCCATGGAACTTTCCCATGAGCATGGCCTTCTGGAAGATCGGCCAGGCCATTGCCATGGGCAACACCATCGTGCTCAAACCAGCCAGTTCCACGCCCCTTGGCGCCCTGATCATCGCCGAGGCGGCCAAGGCGGCCGGCATTCCCAAGGGCGTCGTCAATGTCATCGCCGGACCCGGCGGCGAGATCGGTCACACCCTGTGCACCCATCCGGCGGTGGACAAGATCGCCTTCACCGGCAGCACCGAGGTGGGCCGGCAGATCATGAAGATGGCCGCCGACACGGTCAAGAAGGTCACCCTGGAGCTGGGCGGCAAGTCCGCCAACATCATCTGCGAGGACGCGGACATCGACCTGGCCGTGGAGGGCGCCCTGTTCGGTACCTTTTTCCACCAGGGCCAGGTGTGCGAATCGGGCACCCGGGTGCTGGTGGCCTCCAAAATCTACGACGAATTCCTGGACAAGATGAAGCGCCGCGCCGAACAGCTGCGGGTCGGCTACCAGCTCGATCCCGCCTCCCAGCAGGGTCCCCTGGTCAACGCCACCCAGTTGGCCACGGTGGAGCGCTATGTGCGGTTGGGCCAGGAAGAGGGGGCCCAAGTGGTCGCCGGCGGCCGGCGCGCGGAGGTGGCGGGCCTGGACGGCGGCTTTTACTACAAGCCCACCATCTTCGGCGGGGTGAAAAACAGCATGCGTGTCGCCCAGGAGGAGATCTTCGGACCAGTGGTCTGCGTCATCAAGTACGATGGCGAAGAGGAGGCCGTGGCCCTGGCCAACGACTCGATCTACGGCCTGGCCGGCGGCGTCTTTTCGCGCAGCAATGCCCGGGCCGAGCGCATCGCCCGGCAGATCAAGACCGGCACCATGTGGGTCAACAACTACCACTCGTTCGGCGACTTCTGCCCGTTCGGCGGCTACAAGCAATCGGGCGTGGGCCGCGAACTGGGCCATGCCGGCCTGGCCGAATACACCCAGATCAAGCGCATGCACTTTCCGGCCAGCGCCGACCACAAGAGCAACTTCACCATGAAGCTCTTTTCCGACGACCCCAAGGTGCCCTTCGTGCAGTACATCACCCCCACCCTGGTGCTGGCCGGCCACGGCAGCCTCTCTTCCATCTACCGGGAGGTGGTGCGCCTGGGGGGCCGGCGGGCCATGATCCTGACCGATGCCGGGGTGCGCAAGGCCGGCTTGATCGAACCGGTCCAGGAGGCGCTGGCCGAGTTTTACGCCGGCATCTTCGACGACATCTCCCAGGACACGGACCTGGCCACCGTGGATGCGGCCGTGGCCCTGGCCCGTGAAAAGGGCATCGATATCATCGTCAGCGTGGGCGGCGGGAGCGTCATCGACACCGGCAAGGCGGTCTGCGTCACCCTGAAAAACGGCGGCAAGGCCGACGACCACGTGGCCCTCATGCGCCTGAGCGAACCCCAGATCCCCCATATCGTCATTCCCACCACCTCGGGCACGGGCAGCGAAGTGACCAACGTGGCGGTGATCAAGAGCGGCAGCGCAGGGCGCAAGGTCTATATCATCGACAACTACATCACGCCCAACACCGCCATCCTCGATCCCCAGTTCACCCTGACCCTGCCGCCGGGCCTGACGGCCACCACGGCCCTGGATGCCATGACCCATGCGGTGGAGTCCCTGACCAGCACCATGTCCAACCCCATCTGCGACGGCCATGCCCTCCAGGCCATCCGACTGATCGGCCAGAACCTGCCGAAAGCCGTGGCCGACGGCCGGGACGAACAGGCCCGCAGCAACCTGCAGATCGCAGCCACAACGGCCGGATGGGCCTTCAATATCGCCCAGGTGGGGTTGGCCCACGCCATGGCCCACACCCTGGGCATGCTGTGCAACGTGCCCCACGGCGCGGCCTGCGGCATCGTGCTGCCGGCCGTCATGCGCTACAATGCAGACCATGCCACCGACAAGCTGGCCCTGGCCGCCCAGGCGCTGGGGGTGAGCATCGGCGCGCTGGCGCCGCGTGATGCGGCCATGGCCGCTGCCGATGCGGTGGAAAAGTTGATGAAAGCGTGCGGTCATCCCATGCGGCTGAAGGAGGTGGGGGTCACCGAAGAGGCCCTGGCCATGGCGCCGTTCCACGCCATCGCCGATGCGGCGGCCCTGTTCAACGCCCGGCCGGTTTCCGATCCCAACGAGATCGCCGAATTGTACAAACAGGTCTTTTAGATGAAGTCCCTTTGAAACACGCTTACAACAATCACAAGGGCGCCCTCACCAAGGGGCGCCCTTCGATCGTCCCGCCTGCGAGCCGGCGCCGTCAGCTTTGTTCAGGAAAAAGGGAAAAACCGGCTTGAAAAAGCCGAACGCCGCGGCTATGGTGCTGCTTCACCACGAATCGTGAAGAGATCAGGCTCAATCGGCACAATACCTTCACTTCACACTTAAAACTTCAAACTTAACACTATCTGTTATCTCATGATCACCTGGTCCCAATTCGGCCTCTTCACGGCCGCGTCCCTCGTCCTGATCTTCACCCCCGGCCCGGACATCATCTACGTGATGACCCGCGGCATGGCCCAGGGCCGCAGGGCCGCCCTGGCCGCAGCGGCCGGGTTCAGCCTGGGCAATTTCGTCCACACCTTCTTTGCCGTGATCGGCCTGTCGGCCCTGCTGGCCGCCTCGGCCACCGCCTTTCACATCGTCAAGTGGGCCGGCGCCGCCTATTTGATCTACCTCGGGGTTCGCATGATCCGCAATGCCTCGGCCGCCGACCTGTCCGTCCAGGGGCCGCGCATGAGCGGTTGGGCCGTTTTTCGCCAAAGTATCGTGGCCAATGTGCTCAATCCCAAGGTGGCCATCTTTTTCCTGGCCTTCTTCCCGCAGTTCATCGATACGGGCAGGGGGGCGGCTCACTATCAGATGATGCTGCTCGGCACCTTTTTCGTTCTGCTGACCTTCGTCTGTTTTGGATTGGTGGGAATCTGTTCGGGGTGGATCGGCGGGTGGCTCAGGCGCAACACCAAAGCCGAGATGCGCATGGGCCAAATCGCGGGCGCCATTCTGATCGTTTTGGGGTTGAGCCTGGCCATACCGGAAAATTAATCGGCATCCTCGATGGTGGTCTCCGCTTTTCGCTGCCACTCGACAATCTGATTGCGCCCCTGTGCCTTGGCCCGATAAAGGGCCTTATCGGCCTGTTCGACCAGGGTTTTGGCCGAAACACTGCCCGCCGGGATCATGGCCGCCACGCCAAAACTCAATGATACATACTCATACACGTGGCTGGCGGGGTGGGGTATTTTCAGGGCGGTCACGGCGGCCCGGACCTCGCCGGCAACGAGGGCGGCCCCCTGCAAATCGGTACTGGGCAACACGATGGCGAACTCCTCGCCGCCGTAACGCGCCACCAGGTCCATGGGGCGCTTGAGCGTGCCGCTGATGGCCTGGGCCACGGCGCGCAGCGCTTCGTCCCCCTTCACGTGCCCATAGGTGTCGTTGTACAGCTTGAAAAAATCGATATCACATAATACGACGGCCAGGTAGGTGCCCTCGCGGCGCGCCCGTCGCCACTCTTCGGCCAATCGCTCGTCAAATCGACGGCGATTGGCGATCTGGGTCAAATCATCCAGCGCGGCCAGGCGCTGCAGCTCCTCGTTGGCCTTTTGCAATGCCAACTCGACCTGTTTGTACTTGCCGATGTCGATGAGCGTACCGAGGATGCGCAGCGCCGCTCCCCTGGCATCCCGCTCCACCGCCCGCCCCCGCACCTGCACCCAACGCCACTGACCACCTTGGCCCAGCATGCGCAGTTCGATTTGAAAGGCCTCATTGGCCCCGGAGATGATCTTCCCGAACGTATCTTTGAGAAAGGCCACATCTTCGGGATGGGCCAAGGTGTTCCAGGTCTCCATGCTGGAGGGCAGCTCACCGGCCTCATAGCCCAACATGGAGAACCAGCGCGGGCTGAAGTAAATCTGGCCGACCTGGGGCAGATAATCCCACAAGCCCTCGTCGGCCGAATCGAGGGCCAGGTTCAGGCGTCGTTCGTTCAGATTCATGGCCTGTTCATTGCGCTTGCGGAGCAGGGCCTCGACAAAAATGCCTGTCAGCGTTTCGATGTCGTAACGGTCCACCAGGGCATAGCCGTTTGGATTGTTGGCCAGGGCGATGAACCCGGAAACCCCCGTCTGTTTGGGCAATGGAACGGCGAGCAACGTCTTGACTTCCGGGAACCCCTCGGGAAAGGGTTGCCAATCCGCTGTCTGGTCCCCGGCGGTCAGCATGACCGGCTCATTCCCATGGACCATATGGCGCCATAGATCATTGAAAAGCGACCGGTCGTCCTGATCGGCCTGGCCCTTGACCGGGTCGCCGGCCGCCTGCATGGCCACGACCCGCCATTGACTTTCGCTTTTTTCGGCCATGAATCCAAACGGGCTCTCGGTCAGGGATTGGGCGGCCTGCAGGCAGGTGCTGGCCAGGGCATGCTCACTGCGATCGGTCAGAATCTGCTGAAGGACCCGGTTGATGGCATCCAGCAATTTGGATTTCCGCACGATCTGCTCTTCGGCCAGATCCCGCTCCAGGACCTCCAGCTGCAGCCGCTTATTGGTGCTGATCAACTCGGCCGTGCGCTCCTGGACCAACCGTTCCAATTCGGTTTTATATCGATCCAACTCGCTTTCAAGACGCTGAAGTTTGGAAAGATCCTGGGCGAGCACCAGGTTCTGAAAACCGAGCAGGGTGATCTGGCCCGCCAGGTTGTCGATCCAGGCCAATACCTTTTGAAAATCCGCCTCGGTGCCTTGCGGGCACTTCGCCAACACTCGCCAAAGGGTCTCCCCATCCAGACCCACCTGCTGCGCATAGCCGAAAACTTTCTCCTTATCGACCCGTTCATCACACACCCGGGCGATCCACCAATTGGCCAGATGGCGATCGTGGACCAGAATGGGAACAGCCGCCTTGATGATCCCCAATGGTTCGATATGCCTGAAGGCCGGCTTCTTATCGCTCCTGATTTGGTTGGCGATGGCCCTGTCGTGTTTCGAGCATCCGTCGTCCGCTGACTCGGATTGCCGGATCAGCTCGCAAATGGGGCTGTCGTTGCTGGTCATGGTCAGGGGATTGCCATCCGGATCCGTGATGACCGATCTGACACCCCCCATTTCGGCGAGCGCATCCTGCAACTGCTGCAGATCCTCCAAAGGAATCAGGTTCAGCAATGATATCTGGTCCGGAAGACGATGGCCTTCCCGACCCGCCCTATATGATCTTTCGATCATTCAGCTTTTTCCCACCGGTTCGACCGAGATGCCTTCATCGTGTATACGTACCTGTAGCCCCCGTCTTTGCGACGCACCAACAGATCACATGGACAGGCGCGTCCCTTTCTATCGGAACACCATCCTGTCTCGGCCTGGAGACATCCCAGGATGCCGCTGTCTCCTGGTGGGACCGGCCGTCGTTCACCCCAATCGCTCGCGACGGCTGTATCCACCGCATCGTGACAAAAAAACCGGACTGCCGCCAGGCAACCCGGTTTAAAACAAACGATTCATCCAGGCAGCTCGGCTATCCGCAAAACACGGACCCGCAACTTTCCGTCCTCCGGTTACCCGAAGTTTGGCTTTTCTGGCTATCAGCACATTCCCGTAACGCAATGATAGTGCCAACCATTGACCATTCTCAGGTTTGTTTTTTAACAGGCTCGATTTACATCTGAAATTTGCAAAATTGCCGCTATTTGTCAGGCGCCGCGACCAGCACATCATGTAATCGACTACCCAATGGTTATGAACTCTCTTTCCCAACTGACACCGGCTCTACCCTACGATCGCCCCTTGTCCAGGCCATCACCCGAAAAACCCGGAATCCGATTTATGCTACCGTTATCATTAAAAGGTATTTTTCTTCACGCTTGACACTCCATGGGCTTCTATCTATATATGGGAGACTTGCTCGAAAAATGGCAGTAAAGTTTTATCATAAAGATCCGATAGGTTAAATCATGTACACTGCCTTGGATCGTGTCTTTCAAAGGAGCAACCCATGTTTCTCAAGCGCTGGTCAGTCGCTATAGCCATATGGTGTCTTTTCGTCGGGACGGTCGGAGCGGGCAATGCGTCGCCCACACCGATGGACTTCGTAAAGGAACGCATCGATCAGATCATCACGATACTCAATGATCCCACTTACCACACGCCCGGCCAAAAAGGTTCGCAAAGAGATAGAATTTGGGAAGTATCGCAACCCATGTTCGATTTCAAGGAGATCAGCCAGCGAACGGTGGGACCGAAATGGGATCTCTTTTCGGAGGCGGAGAAAGAGCAGTTCACCCATGTCTTTTCCTCCTTTTTAGGCAATACCTATATCGACAAAATTCAGGGGGAGTATCACAACGAGCAAATCGTCTATCTCAAGGAACTGGTCAAAGAGCCTCTGGCCCTGGTTCGGACCAAGCTGGTCCGTGAAAGTGTCGAAATACCGATCGACTACCGATTGAGAAAAAACGATAATCAGTGGAAAGTATATGATATTCTTGTAGAAAATGGCGTCAGCCTGGTACAGAACTATCGTGTCCAATTCAGATCCATCCTGGAAAAAGAGCCTCCCGCCGAGCTGATCCGGCGGCTGGAGCAAAAACTGCAGGAACAGAATCAAGCCTTGCAATAGCCATCGCGCCTCAATTCGCCAAAACAGAGCCGGCCCGCGAATGAAAAATCGATCATTTACCAGCATTGCACTGTTTACCGTGGCACTTCTTTTTTTGATCGGCTGCGCCGGCGCCACAAGAAGCGGCGATCGTGGGACACCCGGGGAATTGCCTTCAGATCCCGAGTCATCATTGTCGGCATCCACCTCTGAAGGGGAGAATCAGCTCAGCGATGAAGAATTGCTTCTTCTTGAAGATGATTCGGATTGGAACGATGGGCCGACGGAAGAAATCTACACGGTGCCCGACCCGATAGAGCCCTTCAACCGGGTCATGTTCACCATAAACGACAAACTCTACCTGTGGATCATGATTCCCGTGGCCAAGGGATATGCCAAGGTGGTTGAACCCCAAATCCGCACGGGCGTCAAAAACTTCTTTTTCAACCTCGGTGCGCCGATACGCATCGTCAACAACATCCTGCAGGGCAAGGGGAAGGCCGCCGAGGCGGAAGTCGCACGATTTCTCTACAACTCGACGGTGGGCGTTCTCGGCTTCGGCAACCCGGCCAAGCACCATGACGGTCTCAACCCCGATCCCGAGGACCTCGGCCAGACGTTGGGGGTCTGGGGTATTGGAGACGGCTTTTTCCTCTATCTACCCGTGTTGGGTCCCTCCACGCTGAGGGATACGGTGGGCTTCGTGGGGGACCGCTATGCCAGCCCGGTGGGCTTTGTCGAGCCGATGGAGCTCTCCCTGGGACTGAGCGGATACAACGTCCTCAATACGCTCTCTTTCCGTACCGACGACTACAGGACCCTGAAAGATGCAGCCCTCGATCCCTATGTCTCTTTTCGCAACGCGTATATCCAGTTGCGGCAATCCAAGCTCCGCAGATAAGATCTGTTGCGCGTGATCCTTCTATTTCAATACCGAACTATTCGCCCATGCGCCTCCCCGGCGCCGGTACAGAGGGAAAACGACCCGGATCGGTATGCGGAATGAATTTGGCGGCCGAAAAGCGGTTCATGAAATCCTGGTTCACGTTCAATTCCATGTAGGTGATGCCGTCACGGATGGCATCGATATCCATCACCGCTTCACGGGACTGCAGAAGGAGGCTGGCGCCGCCCAGGGAGGTGTTGCCCATGGAACGGAAAGCGGTCGGCGGCAGATCGGGCAGCATGCCGATGGTGATCGCAGAGCGGGGATCGATAAACGATCCGAAGGTGCCGGCCACAAAAAAGGTCTTCAATTCGTCCAGGGCGATGCCCATGCTGCCGGTGAGGGTTTCCAAAATCGTGTACATGGCCGCCTTGGAACGGATCAGGCTGTCCATGTCGGCCTGGCTGATGCCCAGGGGCTGCCCATTGGCCGATGCCTCGGGCGGCACGATGATCACATGGGCCATGCCGTTGATTTCCACCCAACGCTCACCGCAAACCGCCGGTTGGAACTTGCCGCGGATGTCGATCATGCCGGACAGATAGAGCTGGGCCGCCAGATCGATGACCCCGGAACCGCAGATCCCCCTGGGCGGCAAATCGTCGATGGTATGGATATCGATGGCTTTCGAGTCGGGATCGATGCGCACCCGGTCGATGACGCCGGGTGCCGCCGTGGTGCCCATTCGCGTAACACCGCCCTCCAAGGCCGGCCCGGCGGCGCCGGCGCATGCCATCAGCCACTCCCGGTTGCCGAGAACCACTTCCGCATTGGTGCCCACATCCACCAGAAGAGCGGTCTCGGATTGGCGATGCAAGCCGGTGAACAGGATGCCGGCGATGAGATCTCCTCCGAAGTAGCTGCCGACACTGGGAAAGAGAAAAAGCCGGGCCAGGGGATTCACCGTCAGGCCCAACTGAGCCGCCGGGATCAGGCCGAACCGGTTGACGGCCGGGATATAGGGCTCCCGGATCATCCAGCGGGTCGGCAATCCGGCCAGCAGGTGGCTCATGGCCGTGTTGCCGGCCACACTGATCAAAAAAATGTGGTCGGGTGTCATGTGAACCGAACGACACAGGTTCGCCACCTCCCGGTTGATCCCTGCGACGATCAACGCCTGAAGCCGTTCGAGCCCACCGGGCTGGTCGGCGTAATGGATCCGCGCCAGCACATCCGGGCCGATCTCGATCTGGGGGTTGTCAAAGGCACGCTCCGCCAGGACGCGTCGATCGTCCAGATCCACCAGCCGCATCACTACCCGGGTGGTTCCCAGATCGATGGCCAGGCCGGCCAGCGCCTCGTCTGCGGCGGCCACATGAACGAGCCGGCCGCAGGCGCCGTCCCGAAAGAGGATGCACCGGACCCGATACGCAGCGTCGCGGAGGACTTGGGGCAGTCGTCGCAACAGGATCAGGTCGGCCTGCACCTGGTCGACCCCCAATTCCCGTTTCAATGCGCGTAAAAGGCGATCGGCATCGGCGGAGTTGTCGCGCAAAGAGGGCGACGGCAACGTCACGGAAACGACCCATCCGGGTGAAGTCGAGTGAGCTTGTTGTCGTTCGATCATAGCAAATGGATCACGCTTACGGTTAGGATGGCTGCCGGTTCGACCGAAGTCGCTGAACCATGGATGCCATCTGTTCCATCACTTCACCAGCTGAACCGAGCAGGGTCACGTCGCTGATCCGATGGGTCAATGGGGTGGGCTCGGGATTGACTTCGATGATGAATGCGCCGCTATGCTTGGCGATCACGGGCAGGGAGGCGGCCGGCTCGACCGTGGCCGACGTGCCGATCACCAGCATCACGTCGCAGCCGGCCGCGAGCTGCTGGGAACGCTGCAGCAACCTTGGATCGATCATTTCGCCGAAAAGCACCACGTCGGGCCGCAGCACACCGCTGCATTCACATCGCGGCGGGATCACCTCCAGGGGCACCGACCGCCAGTCGCTACGGCGGCCGCAGACGGAACAGCGCACAAATGCATGGGTGCCATGAAACTCGATGACATCGCGGTGACCCGCTTGCTGATGCAGGCCATCGACATTCTGGGTGATCACGGTCTGCAGCACCCCCATTTCCTCCAACCGCCACAGCCCCTGATGGCCGGCATTGGGGCGCGCCTTTTCCAGCACATGGCTGATACCGAGAAACAGGACCTTCCAGACTTCGGCGGGGTCGTTTTCAAAGGCGGCCACGTGGGCATATTTCATGGGATCGATTTTCTCCCAGAGACCTCCCCTGCCCCGAAAAGGCGGAATGCCGCTCTCCACGGAAATCCCCGCACCGGTCAGTGCCACTGCCTTGCGCGCCCCGGCACAGGCAATGGCCGCACGTTCCAGGGCGGGATCGGATGTTGTCATGGTTCGTCCTCCTAAAGTTCAAATACCATGTCCGCCGCCACCGCCGAACATTTCATGTCGACGCCGCGTTCGGCAATGATGTTGCGGCAGGCGGCCACCATCTCGTCCACCTCGTCGTCGGTACGTTCCTGGTTGAGATGAAACAATCCCAGCTGTTTGACTTCGGCCTTGAAGGCCAGCTCCAACACATCCAGATAAGAAGAGTGTCCCCATTCGATGAGCAATTTGTACTCGCGCGGGGTATACTCGGCGTCGTGGATCAAGAGATCGGCTCCTCGGCAAAACTCCAGATATTCGGACGCCGGCAACCCCCCGGGGTGGACGAACCCCAACTCGTTATCGGTGAGGAAGACGAAGGTTTTGCCGTCTTCGATGAACTTGTATCCCTTGCCGGTATTGGGATGGCTGATCTGAATGGGGATGACCGTGACCGACCCGATTTCAAATTGCACGGGATTACCGGCCTCATAAAAAATCTTGGCTTTCAAATCCGAATAGCGGACCGGAAAATTGGGCGGGGCCATCACTTTAGAAAACATGCTCTCCATGAACTTTTTATGAAACGGTCCCCGGTGCATGTGGATCTGCGGGTGCTCGAGGAAGAGGGGCTTGAAGAAGGGAAAGCCCATCAGGTGGTCCCAGTGGCCGTGGGTCAACAAAAAATTGTACTGGTAGCGCCCCTCCTGGATCAGCGCATTGCCCAATCGGCGAATGCCCGTGCCGGCATCGACGATTATGATATCATCGCTTCGGGTCCGGATCTCCAAGCAGGTGGTGTCTCCGCCATATTTGATATACTCTTTTCCAGATACAGGAATGGAGCCCCTCGATCCCCAGCAACGTATCAGCATGGCTGCCCCTTGTTATTCGTCCGACAATTGAAACCGCTCTCCGCCACAGCGCGTCCGTAGTACGTAAACCATGTTCCGTCCCGCTCCCACTTTTCAATTATCTCTACGGGATGTCCACGCAATTGATGCTCGATCTCTCTGGCCTGGGAACGCAGAAGACCGGAGAGGACAAACCGTTTCTGGCGGCTGAAACCTCGGGCGGCAACCAATTCGCGCATCACCGCATAGTGGATATTGGATACCATAAGGTCACTGGAAATGTCCATGAAATCCATGGCATTACCCTGTGCGACCAGTACGCTTGCCTCCATCCGATTGGCAATGACGTTCCGTTGGGCGGTTTCGGCGGCCAACCGATTCAAATCGACTGCAATGACGGCTCCGGCCCCCAGGCGGGCGGCGGCCAAGGCCAACAATCCGGTGCCGGTACCCAAATCGAGCACGGTGTGAATCGGTTGCGCATCAAAGGCCATCTGGATCGCAACCAGGCAGTCGCTGGTCGTGGGGTGCCGGCCGCTTCCGAAGACCACGCCCGGATCGAGCACGATGGCCCGCGCATCGTTGGCAACAGGGTCATCCATCCAGGGCGGGACGAAGGTCAGCCGGCCGACCTGAAATGGTCCAATGGCGTGCCCCTGCCACTCTTCGTAAGTCATCTGAAACCGGTCCTCAAGGACCAGGTGGGCCTGTCGTTGGACAAGCAGGCGCACCTCTTCATCGGACGACACCTTGAAAAAGAGAAAGGAGTCTTCCCCCTCTTGCCAGTTGCCGATGTAGTTTTCATGAGTGCTGAAGGGGTTGCCGTGAACCTGCCCCCGGATGTAGTAAATATAGAGATCTTGGTAAGGTGCAAGGAGCATGGAAGACATCGTCATGGCGGATTCGAACGGTGGCGCACCTGTGCTTATAAGAGCCAGGGTGTAGGGCAGGAATCCCTGTCGAATGTCCGGAATCGACAGCGCCCGCATTTACACCAAAAATTTTCCGGTTGCAGGTTATGCTTCAGGCGGAGCCGCCTTGGGAAGTTGATCCAGATACCATTGCATCGGATCGAGGATCTCGAAACCCAACTCGCGCAGCCGCTGCTTGACACGCATCACGTTGTTGGTCAGCAGATAGGGAAAAACGGCCCGCTTGTCTTTTTCGAAATAGCGTGCCACCAGTACGCTGCCACAGGAAATTTTCTCTTCGGTGATCACATCGACGATCCGCTTGAGCTGCCCGACTTTTTCTTCCGCCAGAATGCACAGCAGGGTCCCAGGTTCACCGATGCCCAGCACATTGATAAAGGCCCGCAGAAGGTCGCGCACCGAAATGATGCCCTTGAGCCGCCCGTCACGATCCACGACCGGAAAAGCCCCCATCCTCTTTTCCTGGATCAACAACAAGGCGTCCTGCAGGGTGTGCTCCGGCGATATGGTCGCCGGTTTGTCCGTCATGTATGTCTCCACCTTGAGATGGGCATATTTGGCGCGCTCCTGGGAATCGGGCTTTTCCTTGACAAGATGGTAAGGCAGTGCACCGCGGATATCGCGGTCCGTAATGATGCCCATCAGGATATTGTCATCATCGACCACAGGCAGATGGCGGATCTGATGCTCGCTCATCAGGTCCTGAGCTTCCAGCAGCGATGTCTCCTTGCGAACCGTGATCACCTTTTCGGTCATGGATCGGCTGACAAACATCTCATCTCCTCCTTTTATGCGTCGAGCATGATTCGCACGTGATCGGCCGCCAGCTCGGGCAGGCGATCGAGTGAATAGCCACCCTCCAAAACGGACAGCAGCCGGCCCTGGGCATATGTATCGGCCAGTTTCATGATGGACCGCATGATCCAGGCAAAACCCTCTGTGGTCACCCGCATATCGGCCATGTCGTCTTCCTTGTGGGCATCGAAGCCGGTGGACACGATAATCACCTCGGGCGAGAACTTTTCAAACGCCGGCAACAGGTCCTGTTCAAACAGGCGCCGATACTCCTCATCGCTCTGCCCGGGCAGGACCGGTGAATTTTTGGTAAAACCATATCCTTCGCCGGACCCCATTTCGAACTCTCGGCCGGTGCCGGGATAGGCGAAAGAGGGATGCTCGTGAATGGAGTAGTAAAAGACGGTGGGGTCTTTTTCGAAGATGTGCTGGGTGCCGTTGCCGTGGTGGACATCGAAGTCGATGATGCCCACGCGTTGGATGTTCCACTCCATCTGCAGATAGCGGGCGGCGATGGCGACATTGTTGAAATAGCAAAATCCCATGGCCTCTTCTCTCTCGGCATGATGTCCCGGCGGCCGGATGGCGCAGAAGGCGTTGTCGAGTTCACCGGCCATGATCATGCGCGCGGCCTCCAGCGCGCCGCCTACGGCAAGAAGTGCGGTTTCATATGTCTCGCGGCACATCTGGTTGTCTTCACAATCCAGCGTGCGATGGCCGGCCAGGCAGACCTCTTCAAAACGGCGGATGTATTTTCCGGTGTGGATCGTTTCCACCCATTTCATGTCCGCCGGCCGCGCGGTGATCCTTGTCAGGTGCGGCAGCAGGCCCGCCGATTCTATCCCCTGGTAGACGGCCTGCAACCGCTCGGCCCGTTCCGGATGGTAGGGCCCCGTATCGTGCAGCAGATATCTCTGGTCATAGAGAAAACCCGTTCTTTTCATGGCCTGCCCCTCGATGCTTTGCGATCGTTATCGACCCATTGTACGATTTTCATCTCAACCGATGACTCGCACACGTCAAACCGTTTCGCAGATCAATTCCCGGCGGAACAGGGTCTCGGCACCAACGGATCTTCTACCGCGCTTTTGATGCAATTATGAGCGCAGCCCCCAACGACCGTTGCCGGTTCACGCCAGAATTTTGTCGAATATACGGAAGGCCGCCGCCACCGCCGGATTGTTTGAATCGATGTCGATGGTCGGCTTGCCTTTGAGATCATAGGTATACACCGTCTCATCGTCCGGAATGGTACCGGCAAACACCAAACCATCCTGACCAATGAGATCGAGCACCTCTTTTTCCGGTTCCGTCTTCACCCGGTTCATCACCAGATAGCTCTTTTTGACGCCGATGTTGAGTTCCTGGGCCAACTTGTAAATGCGCAACCCCGCCTGGAGACCACGGCGGGAGGTATCGGTCACAATCAACAGAACATCGACATTGTTGGTCGTCAACCGGCTGATGTGCTCCATGCCGGCCTCGTTGTCCATCACCACGTAGGCATAATTCACGACCAACCGCTCCATCAGGTTGGTCAGCAAGGTGTTGGCCGCGCAGTAACACCCCGGTCCTTCGGGCTGTCCCATCACCACCAGGTCGAACCCGTCTTCTTCGGCCACCGCTTCTTCCAGCCGCATGGACATGAAAATATCCTTGGTCATGCCGGAAGGCACCTTGCCTTTTTTCATATCCTCGCGCGCCTGACCCAGCGTATCTTTGACCTCCAAACCTAAAACTTCGTTCAGGTTGGCGTTGCAATCCGCATCCACACCCAGTATGGGTGTTTTCCCTTTTGCAACCAGATATTTGATCAACAACCCGCAAATGGTCGTCTTGCCCGTCCCCCCCTTGCCTGCCAACGCTATCGTAAACGCCATCGTTATAGAACCTTTCCCGTCCAGTTGGATTGAAAAACTAAGTATATTAAAGTAGGTAAGTTCGTCGAGACAGTCAAGCGCCTTTTAAGCATGGGGCGGGATTTGTGCGCCCACTCCGGATATCACGGACGCCAGCCCGCTCTTGCCTGCAGTTCTAACTGAATGTGATTCAACCTGGAGAGCATGCCTTCCAAAAGGTGTTTGATAAAAAAATTCGCATCGCAGCGGGCATGGCAGGCGTGTGTGGAGCAGGTGGCCAGGGCCACATGCGCCAGCGGTCGATAGTGCCGGTTGAA
The DNA here is from genome assembly GCF_001293685.1 of Desulfatitalea tepidiphila. Taxonomy (NCBI): domain Bacteria; kingdom Pseudomonadati; phylum Thermodesulfobacteriota; class Desulfobacteria; order Desulfobacterales; family Desulfosarcinaceae; genus Desulfatitalea; species Desulfatitalea tepidiphila. The sequence goes on from NZ_BCAG01000007.1 coordinate 64,591, forward strand.
TGCAAACGGCGGACAAGCGGCCCAGACTGTTTGAGCGCAGCGAGTTTCTGGGCCGCCCGCCGTGCATTTTACCGGCACTCGACCGCTTGGCGTGTGGCATCGGCCACCTGTTCCACACAGGCCGGGTTTAATGAAACGCGTTCAGTTAGAATCCCTGTGCTCTTGCCAAACGGCTTGCATTCACCCAGTCGCTATGTTACTCATTCAACAACGCTGATCACCATATAACCCGCCAACAACAATAGCTATTCTTCCCAAGGAGGATCTCATGTTTGACATGATCAAAAAGGGCATGCTGACCGGTATCGGGTTGGCATTGAAAACCTGGGATGAGGTTGAGGAGTTTGTCAACGATATGCAGGAAAAGGGGGAAGTGTCCGAAAAAGAGGGACGCAAGTTCCTGGACGAGGCCCGCCAGCGTTATGAAGAAACCCAGGAAAAGCTGGAAAAACGGATCGAATCGACCGTCCGCAATTTTTTGAAAAAGACCCAGATCGTGACCACCGATGAACTCAAAGAGCTGAAAAAAGAGATCCGCGAACTCAAGGGCATCGTCAACAGCCTGACCCAAAAAGAAGAATAGCGTCGGGGAACCCGTCCCAGGCCGCTCTCACACCCGGAGTCGCATGATCAGCATCCGAAAAATCGGTGTGATCGGTCGCACCTACCGGCACCTGAATCGATACCGCCAGATACTGGCGGTTCTTTTCAAGTACGGATTCGGCGACCTGATCGACACACTCAAGATCGAGCAGTACATCGAAATCGGACTGCAGATGATTTCCCGCAAGCGACGGGAACGGCTCGAGAAACTCACGCGTGCCGAGCGCACGCGCATGGCGCTGGAGGAGTTGGGCCCCACCTATATCAAACTGGGCCAGATCCTTTCGACCCGTCCCGACCTTGTCTCGGTCGAGTTCGTCAACGAATTCACCAAACTGCAGGACAAGGTGCCGCCTTTCAGTTCGGCCGCCTATGTCCAATCCATCGAGGCCGAACTGGGCACCTCTTGTCAGCATCTTTTTGCCGAGCTGGATGAGGTGCCCCTCGCTTCGGCTTCCATCGGTCAAGTACACCGTGCCCGCCTGCACAGCGGCGACGAGGTGGTGGTCAAGGTCCAGCGGCCCGGCATCGAGAAAGTCATCGAGGTCGACCTGGAAATCATGCTGCACCTGGCCACCCTGGCCGAACGGCATATCGAAGAACTTGCCGTCTACCGACCGATCAAAATCGTCGAAGAGTTTGCCAACACCATCGAAAAAGAGCTGGACTATACGCTGGAAGCGTCGAGCATGGAACGCGTGTCCCGGCAATTTCTGAACGACCCCAACGTATATGTTCCCAAGGTCTACCGCAATTACTCGTCCCGGCGCATGTTGACCATCGAGTATGTCGATGGCATCAAGGTGTCCGATACCCAGCGAATCGATGCCGCCCGCATGGACCGCCGCGTCATCACCGAACGGGGCGCCGATATTCTTTTCAAACAGATCTTCACCTTCGGCTTCTTTCACGCCGATCCCCACCCCGGGAATATTTTCGTACTTCCCGGCAATGTCATCTGCTTGATCGATTTCGGCATGACCGGGGCCGTGGATCGTGCCACGAGGGAAGCCTTTGTCCGGTTGGTTGAGGGTGTTATCCGGCGCGACGAGCCCCGCACCGCTGAAATACTCCTGAAACTGACCGAATGGGATGAAGAGCCGAACCGAACCGAGCTGGAGAAGGACGTCGCCGACTTTCTGGGGCGCCACCTCTATCGACCGCTCGGGGAAATCCAATTCAGCAAACTGATGCAGCACATGCTGGAAGTGGCAACCAAGAATCGCATGCGCATCCTGCCCGACATCTTCCTGATGCTCAAGGCCCTGTCTCAGGTGGAAAACATCGCCCGGGAGCTTTATCCGGACTTTGACATGATCCAGGCGGTGACCCCCTTTATACGTGACGTCAAGGTCGCCCGACTGGCGCCGGGCCGCCTGATGGAGGACGTCGTCCGCTTGATCGAGCAATCCTATGAGTTCCTGACCGATTTCCCAAAAGATCTGCTGGAGATCAGCCACAGCCTGCGGCAAAAAAAGATGTCGTTCACCCTGGTGCTCAAGGACCTGGACAAGATGCTGGCCACCCATGACCAGATCAGCAATCGCATCTCGTTCGCCATCATCATCGCCGCCCTGATCATCGGCTCGGCCCTCATCGTCATTTCCAGGATGCCGCCCATGGTATACGGCATCTCACTGATCGGCCTGATCGGTTTTCTCGCCGCCGGTTTTCTGGGCGTGTGGCTGTTGGTGGCCATCATCAAAAAGGGCCGTTTATAATTTCCATGAGACTTGGGCGAGGACCTATCGATTGACCTGCACCACGTTGTTCAGGCTGCCAAAGCAGTTGGCACAGCATCGCTCATTGCACGGATCTTCCCGCCACTGGCCATCCACGAAAAATTTGTATTCGTAAGATCCGGGAAACAAAAGAAGGCTTCTGGTCCATACCCCCTTGCCATCATCTTTCATGGGATGCGTTTTAACCGACCAATCGTTGAAACTGCCTGCCAGAAAAACCGTTTTTGCATCCGGCGCCTCCAATATGAAATTGATTTTATGGCGCCTTTCCTGTGTATCCTTTTTATTGGCCATTGCCTTCCTCCTTCCATTTCAGGCAAATCGATGCACGGCTCTTTCAGATCACTCATTAATCCAAAGCAAACGACATGCCATCCTCGACTCGATGATGGCACCCTATCTATTTAAATTAACTAATTATTTTAGACATATCGAACTGGCCGTGCAGACGCCGCAAGAAAAGAATGTCAGGAATTTTACCACCGAGGAAAGGAATCCGCTAATCTGATGACAGGGGCCATTCGAACGAATGGCCCCAAATTTGAGACGCTACTAAACGATCGTGTATCCAGGTCCCTCTCCGCCCTCCGGACAGGTCCAGGTGATATTGCCGTAGGGATCCTTGATATCGCATGTTTTACAGTGAAAACAGTTGGATGGATTCAACTTGATATGGGCCTTGCCGCTGATCGGGTCCAGTTCCAACTCGTAAACATTGCCGGGGCAGAAGCGGGTGCATGGGCAGCGAAAAGCCGGATAGCATTGATTGCTGCAGATCTGGGGATCGGGAATGATCAAATGAGAGGGCTGATCTTCGCGATGCATGGTTTTTGAAAGATAGACACCGGTGAGCTTGTCCACGTAAAGCCCGCCGTCGTATTTGGTCTTGGGTGCTTCGACGGTGGCGCCGGTCGGCAGGGGCTGGAGAGTTTCTGCGTCGGCCTCCATGTTCATGGGATCGATGATACCGCGGCCGCCGGTCACGTATTGGGCCCCGAGGTGGATGAATTTGGCGATGCCCTTTTTGGCCAGTGCCTGGGCGAAATTGCGTCCTTCCCACATTTCGCTTTTGATCCAGCTCTGCTCCAACCGTCGACGATAACCATCCAGCCCCGAGGCGGTGACATCTCCCTTGTCCAGGGCTTCCAGGGCCGCTTCGGCGGCCAGCATGCCCGACTTCATACCCACGTGAATACCTTTCAGGGCCGGCGCGTTGTGGATCTCGGCGCATCCGCCCACGAGCAACCCGCCATTCACACACAACCTGGGCATGGTGTAGTAACCGCCGGTGGATACCGTGCGTGCGCCCTGCTCGACCACCTTGCCCCCCTTGATGATATCGGCGACGAACGGATGGCGTTTAAAACGTATGAACATGTCGTAGGGGTCGAGGGCCGGATCTTCGTAGCACAACGCGGTGAGATAACCGATACCGAGTCGGTTGTCGCTCATCTCATAGATAAATCCGCCACCGGGCGTGCCCAGACCCAGCGGGTATCCCATCAAGTGGATGTCGTTGAAGCTGTTTCCGCTAAAGAAGGTTTTGCCTTCGGGCAGCTGAATCACCTCTTTGATACCGGTTTCATATACCGCCGGCAACCGGTCGCGGTAAAGATCGAGGGCCTTGCCCAGGGTTTTGACCAGACTGCCGCGCGCCCCCTCGGCGAATATGGTCACCTTGGCCAACAGGTCGATGCCGGGCTCGAAATTGGATTTGTGCTCGCCCGCTTTGCCCAACCCCTTGTCGCCGGTCCGAATGCCGACGACCGTGCGGCCATCTTCGGCATAGAGCACCTCTTTTCCGGCAAATCCGGGGAATATGTTCACCCCCATCTCTTCGGCCAATTGCCCCATCCATTGGGCGACACGAGACAGGCTGACGATGTAGCAGCCGCTGTTGTGCATGTAGCGTGGCACGACCGGCACGGCCATGGCCTTGACCGGGGTCAGGTAATAAAAGGCATCGCCGCGCACCACCGATTCCACCGGGCAGCCCTTTTCCATGTGGTCGGGCATCAATTCGTTGAGCGCGTTGGTCTTTAGAATGGCGCCGCTGACGGCATGGGAACCGATTTCGGCCCCCTTGTCGATCAGGGCCACCTCCAGCTCCCGGCCCGTTTTCCCTGCCAGTTGCATGAGCCGAATGGCGCAGGCCAATCCCGCCGGCCCACCGCCGACGATGAGGACATCAAATTCAATGGATTCACGTTCGGTCGTCATGGGTAACTTCCCCTATGGTTAGTAGTGTTTGACGCCAAGCAAAAAAGGCAGGCCGCAATTTAATACGATCGTTCGGCAAACAGATAGTGAAGCGGCACCACCGCCCGGCACTCAGGGCGACGATATGGAAGCTGTCCGTCATCCGGCGGACGGGGCTCAGCGATAACATGAAACCCCGTATATGTAAATATACGCAATGCCTGGCCAGGGATTCTAACTGACCGTTATGCATTAAACCCGGCGTGTGTGGAGCAGGTGGCCGATGCCACACGCCAAGCGGTCAAGTGCCAGTAAAATGCACGGCGGGCGGCCCAGAAACTCGCTGCGCTCAGACAGTCTGGGCCGCTTGTCCGCCGTTTGCATTTAACTGGCTCTAAGACCGCAGGCTCACGTGGCCCTGGCCACCTGCCCCACCCACGCCTGCCATGTCCGTTCCCATCCGCCAGGGGCGAATGCATTTCATGGATACGCCAGCCTTGACAGGCCACTGCCCGGCTTTTACTATGCGACACTTTAACTTTCAGATCACATCAAGGACCTTACTATCCTATGGTTATGGATCGACCCCGCAGCGTCCGCGCCCTGGGTCTCTGTTCGGGCGGCCTGGACAGCATGCTCTCGGCCCTCGTGCTGCGCGACCAAGGCATCCACGTGGAGTGGATCTGCTTCGAAACGCCTTTCTTCACCTCCGAAAAGGCACGGCTGGCGTCCCAACAGACCGGTATCCCCCTGCACGTCGAGGATATCACGGTGGACTATCTGGAGATGCTCACGCATCCCCCGGCCGGATTCGGAAAAAACATGAACCCCTGCATGGATTGCCACGCCCTGATGTTCAACAAGGCCGGACGGTTCATGCAGACGCATGGATTTGATTTCCTGTTCAGCGGGGAGGTGCGTGGTCAGCGACCCATGTCTCAGAACGTCTCTTCCCTCCGGTATGTGGAAAAGCATTCCGGGTTCGACGGACGCATCCTCAGGCCGCTCAGCGCCCAGTGCCTGCCGGAAACCTCCATGGAGCAGCAAGGCCTGGTCGACCGACAGCACCTGTTCGGATTCACCGGGCGATCGCGCAAACCGCAAATCGCCCTGGCGGAAAAGTTCGGTATCAAAACCTATCCCGCTCCAGCCGGGGGGTGTCTGCTGACCGATCCGGGCTACTCCCGCAGACTCAAGGATCTCATCGATCATGGGGACGAATTGACCCGCAATGCCCTTTTCCTGCTTCGCCATGGCCGGCACATGCGATTGGGGCCGGCGACCAAGATCGTCATCGGGCGCACCCAGCAGGACAACGAACAGATCCTCCAGTGGTACGACGGTGAAACCGATGCTTTGCTGAAGGTCAAAAACTATCCCGGCCCCAGTGTGCTGATGCCCGGGGGGGGGCCGGATCCCATGATTTTTCTGGCCGCCTGCATCTGCGCGGGGTACAGCAAGGCCCCTGACGCGGCACCGGCCCAGGTCCAGGTTGAAACCAGGGCCAAAACCCAGACGATCTCAGTCCTTGCCATTTCACCGGGTGAGTCAAAACGTTTCCTGATCACTTGATGGCGTTCCTGATCGCTGAACGCCGTCAAACACCCGTTAACGCGGCATGGGTTTGGACTGCGCGTGGGCCCGCAATTGGCCGCAGGCCGCCATGATGTCCAGCCCCTTGCTGTAGCGCACCACACTGGTGAAATGCTTGCCGATCAAAAAATCCTGAAAGGTTTGAATGCGCTTTTCTTCGGGCCGCTCGAACGGGCTGTCCGGGTAAGGATTGAAGGGAATCAGATTGATTTTGGCCTTCAGAGGCCCCAATAACCGAGCGAGCCTGCGGGCATGGTCCAGGTCGTCGTTCAATCCCCTGAACAAAATGTATTCGAAGGTGATCTTGCGGCCCTTGGGCAGGGGATAACCGCGACAGGCCTCGAGCAACTGCCCGATGGGATAGGTGCGGTTGATGGGCATCAATCGGCTGCGGGCCTCGTCATCGACCTCGTTGAGCGAGACGGCCAGGTTCACCCGCGTGTCACGGCCCAGATCGATGAGTCGGGGCACCAGGCCAGCCGTGGAGACCGTTACGCGCCGCGATGCGAATTTCATGCCCCATTCGCTGCTGGTCAATATCTCGATAGCGGGCAGCAGCTGGCCGTAATTGGCCAACGGTTCCCCCATGCCCATGAAGACCAGGTTGGTCAACTGCGACGGATCCTCGAGCCGCCGGCGCACCTCCCACACCTGTCCGACGATCTCGCTGAAGGCCAGATTGCGCGCGAATCCGCCCTGGCCGGTGAGGCAGAAGCGGCACCCCTGGGCGCACCCCACCTGGCTGGAGATGCACAGGGTGTAATGGTTGCGCTCCGGGATCAGAACGCTCTCCACCAAATGGCCATCATGCAAGCGAAACAGGAACTTGCGGGTACCGTCATCGGACGCCAGCACCCGATCGACCTCCAGGCGGCCGTAGGAAAAGTGCTCGGCCAACAAGCCGCGAAAGGCCTTGCTCAGATCGGTCATCTGATCGAAACCGTCGACCAGCCGCACATAAATCCATTTGAGAATCTGGTCGGCGCGATAAGGCTTCTCGCCGTGCGCCAACAGCCAGGCGAGCAGTGCCTCCCGGGTCATCGATTTGATGTCATTGATCATAAAATAACAACATACCTTCACTTTAAACTTAAAACTTTACACTTAAAACCTCAGCGCCCAATATCGGCATTTATTATGCCTTGCCCCGCACCCGCTTTGGTGGTATAGGGCTCCGGTTCATGAACCATTTGTCAGCGACGGCAACCATGGTGTTGCCGTTTTGTTTTGCTTGACTTATCATTTATATCAGTTTATTTTCAAGGTTTTATTGGTATTGTGGTGACCAACGATGTTTGAGAGCCTGAGCGAAAAACTCGATGGCGTCTTTAAAAGGCTCAAGGGACACGGCACCCTTACGGAAAAAAATGTTTCCGAAGGGCTGCGTGAAGTGCGCATGGCCCTGTTGGAAGCCGACGTCCATTTCAAGGTGGTCAAGCAGTTCGTCGCCGATATCAAGGAGCGGGCCCTGGGCCAGGAGGTGATGACCAGCCTGACGCCCGGTCAGCAAGTCATCAAAATCGTCAATGAAGAGCTGACCCGCCTTATGGGCGGAGCCCATGAAGACCTCGATTTGTCAGGTACCCATCCGGTGCCCGTCATGATGGTCGGTCTGCAGGGTTCGGGCAAGACGACCACTACCGGCAAACTGGCCGTCATGCTTCGGAAAAAAGGCCGCAAGCCATACCTGGTGCCGGCCGATGTCTATCGACCGGCGGCCATCGAGCAGCTGCGCAAACTGGGGACCCAGATCGATGTACCCGTCTTCGCATCGCGCGCCGACATGAAGCCGGTGGATATCTGCCAGCAGGCGCGGGTGGAGGCCCAGAAGAGCGGTTGCGACACGGTGCTGATCGATACGGCCGGCCGGTTGCACATCGACGAAACCCTGATGGATGAGCTCAAGGCGATTCAGAAAGCCGTTCATCCCTCGGACATTCTTCTGATCGCCGATGCCATGACCGGTCAGGATGCGGTCAACATGGCCAAGGCCTTTGACGAGGCATTGGGCATCGGCGGTGTGGTGTTGACCAAAATGGACGGCGATGCCCGCGGCGGCGCGGCCCTGTCCATCCGATCGATCACCGGCAAGCCGGTCAAATTTATCGGTGTCGGCGAAAAACTGACCGACCTGGAGGCGTTCCACCCCGATCGCATGGCGTCGCGCATTCTCGGCATGGGCGATATGCTCACCATGATCGAGAAGGCCCAGGAGGTCGTGGATGCCAAACAGGCCGCCGAATTCGAAAAAAAACTGCGCAAGAATCAGTTTACCCTGGACGATTTCAAGAACCAGCTGCTCCAGGTGCGCAAGATGGGGTCGCTCAGCGATATCCTGGGCATGATTCCGGGGATGGGCAAGATCAAGCAGTTGAAAAACATGGAGGTGGACGATTCCGAACTGGTGCGCATCGAGGCGATCATCAACTCGATGACCCCCCAGGAACGCCGCCAGTACAACATCATCAACGGCAGCCGGAGACGACGCATCGCCAGCGGCAGCGGTACCAGCGTCCAGGACGTCAATCGCCTGTTGAAAAATTATGCCCAGGTGATGAAAATGATGAAAAAGATCGGTAAAGGCGGCATGCGCGGTATGGGACGCGGCATGTTACCTTTTTAAATCCAAAGGAGAAAGAGTGAATGGCAGTTAAAATCAGATTGGCCCGGCACGGCGCCAAGAAACGACCTTTTTACCGCATTGTGGTAGCGGATAGCGAAAGCCCAAGAGATGGAAGGTTTCTCGAAAACGTGGGCACTTATAATCCGCTGCAGGACCCAGCAGAAGTGACACTGAAAACTGATCGGGTTCACTATTGGTTGCAGCAGGGTGCCATTCCTACGGACACCGTTCGAAGCCTCTTGAAGAAAGAGGGCGTTTTCGCGCCAGCGGCTCAGTAGGATAACCACAGCTGTTTCTGCAATCGCCGATCCAAGGGGAGGGATGCTATGAAAGACCTGATCAAGTCCATCGCGCAGGCGTTAGTAGACCATCCGGAACAGGTGGAAGTCACCGAAATCGAAGGCAACCAGACATCGGTATTGGAGCTCAAGGTCGCCAAAGACGATTTGGGAAAAGTGATCGGCAAGCAGGGACGCACCGCGCGGGCCATGAGGACACTGCTCAGCGCGGCGTCGGCTAAAATCCGAAAACGAACGGTCCTTGAAATCATTGAGTAGTCCAGTTGTGCCGGATGATTTCATTCAGATCGGAACCATCACCGGGGCCCATGGCATTCGCGGTTCGGTGAAAGTCTATTCCTATGCGGAATCACCGGAGCGTTTTGCCGTGCACGGCAAGGTCGTGCTGATCGATGAAGCCGGCGGGATGCGGCAGGATGTGATCACATGGGCCCAGGCGCACAAACGAATCGTTCGGTTGACACTGGAAGGTGTCCGGACACGCGGCGAGGCGGAATCGTTGAAGGGCTGGGGCGTGTTCATTGCCAGATCCGAACTGCCGGCGCTGGAACCGGACACCTATTATTGGAAAGATTTGATCGGCCTGGCCGTGGTCACCACGACCGGTGAACATTTGGGACGTGTGACCCAGATCATTCCTACGGGGGCCAATGACATCTATGTGGTCGAAACACCGCCGGGACACCCGTCCGGCGAAATTTTGATCCCGGCCATCTCGTCGGTGGTGCTGGATATTGACATTGAGAAGGGTTTCATGCGGGTGGAGCTGCCCGAAGGCCTCATTTAGCGGCCGGCCAATGCGATGAAATTCGTCGTTCTCACCATTTTTCCGGAACTGATGGATGCGTTCTGGGCAAACGGCATCATGCGCAGGGCCATTCAAAGCGGCGCTATCGATACGACGGCCATCAACATTCGGGATTATGCCGAAGGCCGTCACCGTGTCACCGACGACCGGCCCTATGGCGGCGGTTGCGGCATGGTCATGAAACCCGAGCCGTTGGCGGCAGCCACCAAGGCTGCCCGACAAATGGCCCCTCGGGCGCCCACGCTCCTGCTGTCGCCCCAGGGGCAGCGGTTCGATCAGCGATTGGCCGGGCAATTGGCCCAACTGCCCGGCATGATTCTGGTTTGCGGGCGCTATGAAGGTGTGGACGAACGGTTCACCGAGCAATTCGTCGACATGGAAATTTCCATCGGCGATTTTGTCATGACCGGCGGCGAAGTGGGGGCCATGGCCGTGATGGACGCGGTGACGCGGTTGATACCGGGCGTTCTGGGCAACGAAGATTCGGCCGAACAGGATTCGTTCGGCGATGACCGCCTGGACACGGCCCACTACACGCGCCCGCCGGCATTCGAAGGTGACGAGGTGCCGGAGGTCTTGCTCTCCGGACACCACGACCGGATCGCCCGCTGGCGATGTGCCGATGCGTTGTTGCGCACCTTTGCAAGACGACCCGACCTGTTGCGCAAGGGCCGATTGAGCGACGAGGAGATGGCGCTGCTGAGCGCATGGCACCGTGAGATCGAAAGCATCATACGCGAGCAGATTGGCCGTGGCCCTGATCCACCATCCGGTGGTGGATAAAAACGGGCAGACCATTGCCGCCGCTGTGACGGCCCTGGATCTGCACGATATTGCAAGGGTATCCAGGACATTCGGATTGGATGCGTTTTACGTGGTGACCCCGCTGGAAGATCAGCAGGACCTGGTACGGCGCATCCTGGCGCACTGGGTCACCGGGGTTGGCGCACAGTACAATCCGGATCGACGGGACGCGTTGTCCCTGATCCGCCTCGCGACGCGCCTTGAAGCCGCGACGGCGGACATGACAGACAGATGGGGAGCGGCGCCGGTGACCATTGCCACCAGCGCCCGGCGGTCGAACAACAATTTGAACTTCGACGACCTGCGCGGCGTCGTCAGCGATCACCGGCCGGCGCTGTTGCTCTTCGGCACCGCCTGGGGGCTGGCCCCGGAGGTGATGGAGCGGGCTGACTTCAGGCTCGATCCCATCGAAAGCGGCAGCGGCTACAACCATCTTTCGGTTCGGTCGGCGGTTTCGATCGTTTTGGACCGGATGTGTCGATAACGAAAACAGCATCTCAAATATCACTGGAAACAACGGGAGAATAGAGATCATGCAAGTCATCAAGCAGTTGGAAAAAGAGCAAATGCGTATGGATATGCCCGATTTTCTGCCGGGCGATACGGTGCGCGTCCACGTTAAAATCAAAGAGGGTGACAAGGAACGTATCCAGATGTTCCAGGGCGTGGTGATTTCCAAGCGCAAAGGCAGCATCAATTCGACCTTTACCGTACGCAAAGTCTCTTACGGGGTGGGCGTGGAGCGTGTTTTTCCCATGCATTCACCGATTATCGACCGGGTCGAAATCGTCACCCGCGGCCGCGTGCGTCGCGCCAAGATTTACTACCTGCGCAAACTGCGCGGCAAGGCGGCCCGTATTCGTGAAAAACGGTTAGGTTAGGTGGTTGCGACCGGATCGCATGGCAGCGGATCTCTGGGCATTCGAGCAGGCGCATCGCAACAAAGGCTACAACCGGATTGCCGGTGTGGATGAGGCCGGCCGCGGCCCCCTGGCCGGGCCGGTGGTTGCGGGGGCAGTCATCCTGCCGCCTGCCTTTGATGTGCCGGGCGTCAATGATTCCAAGCAGTTGACCCACCGACAGCGCGAGCGCCTATTCGATCGGATCCAGGCCGAAGCCGAAGCCGTGGGGATCGGTATCGTCGATGCCGCAGAAATCGACCGCATCAACATCCTGCAGGCATCGCGACGCGCCATGGCCCTGGCCGTCGCCCAGCTCGATCCCCAGCCCGACCTTCTGCTCATCGACGGCCGGCAGGGCATTCCGTCCGAACTGCCCCAGGATACCATCATCAAGGGCGATGCCCGCAGCATCTCCATCGCCGCCGCATCGATCATCGCCAAAGTGAGCCGGGACCGGATCATGAAAGACTACCATGTCCAATACCCGCTGTTCGGTTTCGACCGCCACAAAGGCTACCCCACCCAGGCCCACAAGGCCGCCATCGCAGCGCACGGACCCTGCACCATCCATCGCCGCACCTTTAGAGGCGTCTGCGAGCACCTGCCCTGGCGCGGCCCGCTCGATTCTGCGAACGGCTTGCGCGATGGTTGATGACCGCCAGCGATTCGGTCAGACCAGCGAGCAGATGGTCGCCCAGTATCTGCAGCGCGAGGGCTATCGGATTCTGGAAACCAACTACCGCACCCGGGCCGGTGAAATCGATATCATCGCCGATCACAACGGCACGATCGTCTTCATCGAGGTCAAGGCGCGACGCTCCCGCAGCTACGGGGATCCCAAATGGGCGATCACCCCGGCCAAACAGCGCAAGCTTTCCATGCTGGCGCTCGTCTACCTCAAGGCCCACAAGGCCATGTACCGGCGGGCCCGGTTTGACGTGGTGACCGTTCAGATGGTCGCGGCGAAACCCATCATCGAGGTCATCCGCAATGCCTTCGAACTCGCCTACGGATAAATCGCTGCCACCCGGACTCTACGTGGTGACGACGCCCATCGGCAACATGGCCGATATCACCCTGCGGGCCCTGAAGGTCCTGGCCGAAGTCGACCTGGTCGCGGCCGAAGACACCCGGCACACGCGCCGGCTGCTGGCCCACCACCATATCGACCGACCGCTCGTCTCCTACCACGAACACAACGAAATCGAACGCACGGCGACCTTGATCCAACAGCTCGAAGCGGGCACCGCCATCGCATTGGTCTCCGATGCCGGCACACCGACCGTGTCCGATCCGGGCTACCGCCTGGTGCAGGCGGCCGCCGAACGAGGCCTCCCGATTTTCCCGGTTCCCGGCGTCTCGGCGGCCATCACGGCCCTGTCCGTATCCGGCCTGCCCACCGACCAATTCACCTTCGTGGGATTTCCCAGCCGCAAGAAAAACAGGCGCGCCGAACAGCTGGCCGACCTGGCGCGCCTGTCGCACACCCTGATTTTTTATCAATCCCCCCAGCGTCTGCAGGCGTTTCTGGATGAACTGATCGAAACCCTCGGCGACCGGCCGGCGGTGCTGGGCCGGGAGATGACCAAGCTGCACGAAGAGTTCATCCGGGGCACGCTGTCCGACATCATCCGGGCACTCGACCGCAAGGGGACGATCAAAGGAGAGTGCACGCTGCTGGTCGCCGGTGCTGGCGCGGCCGAACCGCTGGGAGAGGAAGAGATCGACGCCGCCATCCACCAGGCCGTGGAGGATCGCCGAGCCCCGTTGAGCGACATCGCCCGGGATCTGGCCGCCCGTTTCAACGTGAATCGAAAGCGGATCTACGACCAGGCCCTGCATTACCGCAAAGCGCTGGACAAGAAATGAGATCATGACCCGACGCACGACCCTGCATCCCGTGATCCTGCCGGTACCGGCGGCGGCCCGGCCGCTCAAGGGGCGCCCCAAGGTGGACGCCCTGCGCGCCGCGGCCCGCGAAGCGCTGGCCCAGTCGGCCCGATACAGCGGCCAGAAACTCGGCCCGCTGGACAAGGATGACAACGGCGCGCCCCTGCCGAGCAACGGCCTCTATTGGTCTCTGACGCACAAGAATGCCTACGTGGCCGCCGTCTGCTCGCCCCATGCGGTTGGCATCGACATCGAACGGCTGCGTCCGGTGAGCGAGAGCCTGGGGGAACGACTGGCCGCCCCGGACGAGTGGGCGCTGGCGCCGACCGTCGACACGCTCCTCTTCTTTCGTTACTGGACCGCCAAGGAGGCCGTGCTCAAGGCGGTCGGCATGGGGCTGACCGGCCTGTCCCGCTGCCGGATCCACCGCATCGTCGATGACGACCATCTCCTGCTGACCTATGACGGCCGGCCCTGGCAGGTGACCCATCATCGGGTTGGACAAGAGCATCTGGTTACGATAACCTCGGACCGTGTCGAGTTGATATGGCATTTGCGCCTTTGACAGCGAAACCCTTCACCCTGGGGCTGAATCCGTCCAGACCTGCATAGAAAGGAACAGACCATGCACATCACCTTCCATGGCGCGGTAAGAGAAGTGACCGGATCCATGCACCTGATCGGTACGGAAACCGATCATATCCTGCTTGATTGCGGCCTTTACCAGGGGCGCCGAAAGGAATCCGAGGAAAAGAACCGGGTCTTGCCGTTTCAGGCCTCCATGATCAACAACGTGGTGCTCTCCCATGCCCACATCGACCATTCGGGCCGCATTCCCCTGCTGGTCAAAAAGGGCTTTTCCGGCCGGATCGTCTGCACCCGCGCCACGGCCGATACCTGCGCCTACCTGCTGCCCGACTCGGCCCACATCCAGGAACAGGATGCCGAATACCTCAACTACAAAACGGTGCGTGCGGCCCTCTCCCATGGCCCGACGCTCAACGGCAAACCCATCGGCAAACGCAAATACGAAGCATTGAAAAAGATGCTCAAAAAGGGCGGCGGCCAGCGCATCGACGCCGACGCCGTGACCCAGCTCATGATCCGCCATCGCCTGGAGCGCGTGGAACCCCTTTACTCGATCGAAGATGCCGAACAGGCCTTGAGTCAATTCGACGGGGTGCCCTATCACAGCACGAGCACCGTAGGCAAACATCTCACCTGCACGTTTTACGAAGCCGGTCATATTTTAGGGTCGGCCATCACCATCGTGCGGCACAACGACAACGGCCGGACCCGTACCGTGGCCTTCACCGGCGACCTGGGACGTTTCGACAAACCGATCCTGCGAGACCCCTGTTTTCATTTCGACGAGCAGGACCGCGACATCGACATGCTCATCATCGAAAGCACCTACGGCGACCGCGACCATGAGCCGGTGGTCGATTTAAAACCCCATCTGATGAGAACGCTCAACGAGGCCTTCGAACGCGGCGGATGCGTGCTGATCCCCGCCTTTGCCTACGGCCGCACGCAGGAGTTGCTCTATATCATCCACGAGCTCTACTCCGAAGGCTCGGTCAAACCCAGGCCTGTCTATGTCGACAGCCCGCTGGCCACCAACATCACCAAGGTCTTCGGCGAGCACCCCGAAGTCTATGATCGGGATACCCACGAGACCTTTTTGCGCAACGGCAAAAATCCCTTCGACTTCAAACAGGTGCACTTCACCCAGTCGGTCGAGGAGTCCATGGCCCTCATGCGCGACAACAACCCCCATATCGTCATCTCCGCTTCGGGCATGTGCGAGGCCGGTCGCATCCTGCACCACCTGCGTTATAAAATCCACAATCCCAAAAACACCATCATCATCGTCGGCTTCATGGCCCAGCATACCCTGGGCCGGCGCATCCTCGAGCAGGGCGAGGCCTATGAGGCGGCCGGTCGCAGCGGCGACGCGCCCATCGTCAAGATCCTCAACAAAGAGTATCCCCTCAAAGCCCATGTCGAAAAAATCGGGGGTTTTTCCGCCCACGGGGATCGCAACGAACTGCTGCGCTTTTTGAAATCATCCAATCTGCGCGTGAAGAAGATCGCCGTGGTCCACGGCGAAGAGGATCAGAGTCTGGCCTTTGCCGATCTGTTGAGAAAAAACGGCTATGATGCGCGGGTACCGATGGTGGGTCAGACCTTTGAGCTGTAACAACCGGTCCACTAGGATGGGTTAGTCGCCGCCTTGCCTCGATCCATCGGGATAGGATCGATTCAGCCATGCCACCCGAAGCGGATGGCGGTCCGTGAAGGATCGAGTGCGTTCGCGATGATACCGGAAGCGCTCTTTGTAGCCGCTGCGCTGCGGGTCCAGCCGTGCGGCCGTCTGGTAAAGCCCCGCGTAGGCATAGGTCAGGTAAAAATGCGCGTAGGCATCTTCCGGATTCAGCTGCAGGGCGGCTTCGAGGTCCGCAACCGCCTTGTCGTACTGCTTTCGGCGGTAGTGCAGGTAGCCCCTGAATCGATGGCCGAAAGGATCCTGCGGCGCCAAGGCGATGTAGGTATCCAGCTCTTTCAGGGCCTTGTCGTCCTGGTAATAGGCATTGACCCAGGCGATCGCCAGGTATTTTTACGGCCGGGGGTCCTGGGGTGATCGTTGTTGCACCGCCTTGAGCAGCGGTATCGCCTTGCGGCTCATGGAGACCAGGGTGTAAAGACGTCCCAGGGCCATCGAGACGTCGACATCCTTCTCGTCGGACTCGTGCAACGTTTCGTAAAACACCACTTGTTCGGCCCACCAGGCGTCTTTTTCGATGGTGTACAGGTCATCGCCGGCCAATGGAATGTCCTGCCCATTGAAATGAAAGGCATCCATGAGCAGGCCCATGTAGGGATGCTCGGAAAACTCGATGCCCCAGTCGGGGGCCGTGCCCATGCGCACGAAGCGCCGCTGGTGCACGATATCGAACTTCCACCCTTCCCCGCATCGGCACAAGAAGAAGGGGCTGTTCTCCCATCCCTTTTCCCTGCCGAAATAGATCACCGCATAATCGCCGGATTGCCTCACCTCGTATGATTTCCGGGCATAACGCCGGTAATCCTGATCAAAACGTGCGTCCGGCAGGTGGATGTAGTCGCGGTAGGTGAGCCGTGTAATGGCGGTGTAGACGCCCAGGTCGGGATCCCGCACCTTATCATGCCAGTGCCGGATCATGGTTTGCCAGGCTTGCTCGGGCGTGCTGCCGGCCGGGTAACTACCGTTGATCACCCCGGCCGACGGCCCCGGCCGCTCCTGCTCTTCGAGCACATGCCGGGCGCCGGCGCCCTGGGAGAGATAGCGGGCGTCCAGTGCCGCTACCGAGGCATGGTTGTATCGCCCCTGATACTTGATTTGGGAGCGGGCCTCGATCTCTTCCATCATCGCGATCAGGCCGATGTCCAACTTTCCCGAAGCAAAGTAGGGCTGCAGCTGCACATCCTGGATATAACCGGTGAACAGATCGGTAAACACATCTTCGAGCTCGTATCCCACCTCGAGTTTCACGGTCTTGACGTCATCCACCAGCAGCATCAACAGGCCGCGCCCCTGCAGCTGCTTGCCGATGTCCCAGTTGGAAAACAGCTGAACGGCGGCATCGGTCACCGAAGAGCGATCCCCGAGAGAGGGAAGGACCACGATGAGGATTTCAATCTTGTAGCGGTCACGAATCGCCGACAAATGAAGCTCGACCGATGGCCGGACATCCTGCGTCACGCCGACATAATCAAAGACCATATGATCTTCCGCCGGCCGCGCCTTCAGGGTCCGCTCCAAATCAAAGCCGCCCTCTCTGTCGCACCTCGGGAAAAGCAACAGCATCATGACCAGCAGCCAGAGGGGTCGCCAAGCACCTCTCGTTGGACGAACGGCATTGCGTTGCGATGCGTCGGCACGGGAAAGTTCCCCCACCGTTCGGGCCGGAGCGGTTGTGATCGCCGGGACCATGTCATACCTCGTCGGATTTAAAAAATTAATAGTGAAAATTGAGGGTTATGTCAAGGCGGGGTTGCGGCCGCGGCAACACACCCGGAGGATTGAAGCGATCCGTGCTGGTGCAAGTGTTGTTTTGGGTTATTTATGGTTTTCTTTAGAAATACCTTTCACAATGCTGTTGACACCATTAAACCATCACGACTATTTTAAACCTTTGATTTCAAACGCCGGAGAGGGATTTTATGGGAAAACTGCTGACCACCAGAGAGGTTGCGCGCCACCTGGGCATCAATGAAAAGATGGTTTACACGCTCATTGCGGAAAAAGGGCTGCCGGCTTCCAAAGTGACCGGCAAATGGCTTTTTCCCCAGCACCTGGTGGATCAATGGGTCGAGGCCCACACGGTGAATTTGTCGGCCGTGACCGGACCGACGCCTTCCGCCGAAGGCTTGCTGATCATCGCAGGCAGCAACGATCCGCTGCTCGAACAGACCATCGGCCTGTTCAATGGTGTGTACACCGATAACCTGGCCGTGTTCGGGAACCTGGGCAGCCTTGGCGGCATCCGTTCGCTCAAACAGGACCTGTGCCACATCGCCACGAGCCATATTCTCCAGGAAAATGGCCAGGAGTATAACTTCGAGATTCTAGACCAGCATCTGGACACGCTCCCGGTGGTGGTCAACTTCTGCCGCAGGCGTCAGGGGCTGATCGTGGCCAAGGGCAATCCCCGATCCATTCACCAGACCGCGGATCTCAATCAAACCGGCTTGCGGGTGGTCAATCGGAAGCTGGGTACCGGCACCCGCCAGCTCTTCGACCTGGAGCTGAACAGAGCCGGGATCAAGGGTGCCGCCATCAGCGGTTATGACCATGAAGTTCAACGTCACATGGATATCGGGCTGGCCGTGCTCTCCGGAAAAGCGGACGCCGGGCCGGGCATCCAGCCGGTAGCCGAGCAGTTGGGCCTTGATTTTGTGCCCTGGCGCTGGGAGCGCTACGATCTGCTGATCCGCAAGGAGCGGTTTTTCGGCGTTCCCATGCAGCGCTTTCTCGGCCTGCTGCATGAAGAGCGTTTTCACCGCCTGGCGTCCCCGTATCTGGGTTACGACACCACCATCAGCGGCAAGATGATCTTTCGCCAAACCACGACCAATCATGAATCCAACCAAGCAAGCGAGGAGGAAAAGCGATGAAGACCTTATTTTTTATTGTTAAACGCCACTTACTTTGGGTACTGATGTTGGCTTGGCTTTGCGGCCCGGCCTGGGCCGCCGAACCGCAACAGCTGCTCATGGCGACCACCACCAGCACGGACAACACCGGTCTGCTCGACTACCTGGCCCCCTATTTCACCAAGGCCACGGGCATCGATATTCGCTGGACCGCCACCGGCACGGGCAAGGCCCTGGCTTTAGGGCAGAATTGCGATGTGGATGTGTTGCTGGTGCATGCGCCGGCGGCCGAGAAAAAGTATGTCGAAGCGGGTTACGGTCAAAACCGGCGGGAAATCATGTACAATGATTTTGTCTTCATCGGGCCGACCGCGGACCCTGCCGGCGTCAAAGGCAAGTCAGTGGCCCAGGCCCTCGAGGCGATCAAGGCCAAAAAGGCGGCCTTCATCAGCCGCGGCGACAACTCCGGCACCCACAAAATGGAGATAGAGCTTTGGCAATTGGCCAACCTGCCCCAGCCCGAAAAGGAGAGCTGGTACGTGTCAACCGGCCAGGGCATGCTGACCAGCATCAATGTCGCTGCCGAAAAGTCCGGTTATATCCTCACCGACCGGGGCACTTACATCAAATACGCCCATGACAAAGGCGGTCAGCCGCCCATGGTCGTCCTGGTGGAAGGCGATGACGTCCTGCGCAATCAATACAGCGTCATCGAAGTGAGCCCGAAAAACTGCGCCAACGCCAAAGCCGACCTGGCCCGGAAATTCTCCGACTGGATGGCCGGTTCCCAGGCCCAGAAACTGATCGGCGATTTCAAGTTGTTGGGGCAGTCGTTGTTCATTCCCAACGCAAAATAGGGTCCCATGGACTTCATTCTCGAGGGTCTGCGCCAGGCGTTCCTGCTGCTATTCTCCGGCAATGCCGAAACCTATTCGGCGGTGGCGGCCACGCTGACGGTTTCCAGTTACGCCATGGCCGTCAGCCTGGCCGTGGGGATTCCCTCGGGGTTTGCACTGGGCCACCTGCGTTTTGTCGGCCGGCGCCAGGTTCGGTTGGTGGTCGACACCTTGATGTCCTTGCCCACGGTCTTCATCGGCCTGATCGTCTATGCCTTTGTCTCGCGGCAGGGGCCGCTGGGCCACATGGGCCTCCTGTTCACCCTGCAGGGAATTGCCATCGGCCTGACCATTCTGGCCCTGCCGGTGGTCATTTCCTTGAGTGCCGCGGCCGTGGAGAGCACGGATGCCAGCCTGCGTACGACGCTGCTTTCCCTGGGCGCCGGCAACCGCCAGTTGATGCTCGGTACGTTGTGGGAGGCCCGCCACGCCATCCTGGCCGGATCCTTGGCCGCCTATGGCCGCGTCATGACCGAAGTGGGAATCGCCATGATCGTCGGCGGCAACATCAAGTGGCATACACGCACCATCACCACGGCCATCGCCCTGGAGACCAATAAGGGCCAGTTCGGCATGGGCATCGCCCTGGGACTGGTGCTGCTGTTGATCGCCTTTATCGTCAACGGCTCCGTATCGTTTCTCAGGAAAAGATAGCCCAGGCCGCCATGACCCTCTATCAGCTCGAGCACATCCAACATCGCTACGAAAGCCGGCTGGCGCTCTCCCCGGCGCTCTCGATTGACCGCTGGTCCGTTGCCGAGGGCGCCATCACCGGATTGTGCGGTCCCAACGGCAGCGGAAAAAGCACCCTGCTCAAACTGCTCGGTTTCATCGAACGCCCCAGCCAGGGAGAGATTTACCTCCAGGGCCGCAAAGCCGACATGGGCATGCGGGGGGTACGCGACCACGTCACCCTGCTGCCCCAGGAATCCTATCTGCTTAAACGAAACGTTTACAAAAATATCGCCTATGGTCTTCGGCTCCGCAAAGACCGAAGTGACGAAGCCCGACGCGTCCATCAGGCCCTGGACCTGGTCGGTTTGGCGCCCGATCGGTTCGCCCTGCGACCCTGGTATGCCCTGTCCGGCGGCGAGGCGCGTCGCGTGGCCCTGGCCGCCCGGCTGGTGCTCAAGCCCAAGGTGCTGCTTCTCGACGAGCCCACCACCAGCGTCGATGCGGCCAGTGCCCAGCAGATGAAGGCCGCAGCCCTGCATGCCCATCGGCAGTGGGGATCGAGTCTCGTCATCTCCAGCCACGATGTGCAGTGGCTGCAGGATATCTGCCACGACATCGTCTATGTGTTCAACGGCCGAATCCTCGGCCAAGGACAGCGCGCGCTGCTCTTCGGCCCATGGCAGCGCCTGGAGGGCAATCGCGTCGGTCGCCGCTTGGCCGAGGATCAGATCTTCGTGGCCGGCAATCCACCAGACGAGATCGACAACGCCGTGGCCGCCATCGATCCGGCCCACCTGAGCCTTCACCCCTCCGACCAGAACATTCCTGATGGCATGATGGCCCTCAAGGGTCTCCTGACACGGCTGGCGCTTGAAAATGCCACCGGCCGCATCCGCTTGGCGGTGGCCGTGGGCCACACCGAATTTACCGCCAGCCTCCCCGCGGACACCCTCGCCGCCGAAAATTACCGTCCCGGCAAAGAGATCTGGATCGCCTATCGGCCCGATGAGGTGACCTGGTATTAGATCGGCACCCGCGACACAGAGATTCCGGTCTCGGAGCGGAGGCGCCCAAAGTGCAGTCGAATCTCTTATCCGTCCGACAAAAAGTCACTGATCAACCGGATGAAGCGTTGGGGTGCTTCGGCGGGGATGGAGTGGCCGATGCCCTCCAGCTCCATGTGGCGGCCGCCGCAGATGGCGGCCGTCTCTTCGGCTCCCTCCCGCGTCACCAAGGGATCGTCCTCGCCGGTGAGCAGCAGCGAGAGGAACGGCAGGTTGCCCAGAACGTTGCGCAAAGGCGGGTAGTTCTGCAGCGCGGCCAGGTGTGCCCTCAGGGATTCGGTGTGGTTACGGCGCACGATGGTCTTGACGATGCGTTCGAGGTGCTTTTCATTATCGCGCAAAAAAATGCGGCCGAACACGTGAGGCAGGGCCGCCCACACCATGGCGTCCAGGCTGTGGCGCTGCAAAATCTCGTACCAGGAACGCACGATCATCTTGGCGCGAAATGTGGCCCGGGTGGAGATGCTGCACAACACCATCCGACTGATCAGGTCCGGCGCATTGGCCGCCAGGGCCAGGGCGATGCGCGCGCCATGGCTGACGCCGACGACGGCGGTCTGTTGAATGTTCAGTTCCGTGAGCAGCTGTTTGAGATCTGAGACGTGAAGGTCCATGGAGAGGGGCTTGTCGCCCAGATCGCTGGCCCCCTGCCCCCGGCCGTCGTACATCACCATTTTGAAATTGGCGGCCATGGCCTTGACCACCGGTTTCCAGTTGACCGTGGTCTGCAGGGTCCCATTGATGAAGGCGATCGTCGGCTTTGTCGCCCCCTCGCCGGCCAGCTCGTAATAGATATTGCAGTCGTCGATGGTCTTGAGATAGGGCATGATCCCCCTGCGGTGATCCTATCCTTTTGATGCGATCAGGGCCGCGCCGATGGCGCCGGTCACCTGGGCATATTCGGAAATGATCAGGTCGTCGCCCAGTTTTTCTTCCAACGCTTTCACTACGCCGATGTTCTTGGCCACGCCACCGGTCATCATGATCGGCGGCCGGACGCCGATGCGCTTGGCCATGGAGACGACCCGCGCCCCGATGGATGCGTGAATGCCGGCGATGATATTCTCGCGTTTTTCTCCCTTGGCGATCAGGGAGATCACCTCCGACTCGGCAAAAACGGTGCACAGACTGCTGATGGGCGATGCCTTTACAGCCGCCAGCGACAAGGGACCGAAGGCATCCAGATCCACCTCCAGGGCGCGGGCCATCACCTCCAGAAAACGGCCGGTGCCGGCGGCGCACTTGTCGTTCATGGTGAAATCCTTCACCCGACCGGCGTCGTCCAGCACGATGGCCTTGCTGTCCTGGCCGCCGATGTCGATGATCGACCGCACCGCAGGATCGAGAAAATGGGCACCGGCCGCATGGCAAGTGATCTCGGTCACCGCCTTGTCGGCGAATCCGATGCTGTTGCGGCCGTAACCGGTGGCCACGATTTTTTCAACGTGGTCGTTCGCCAGACCGGCCTGGCCCAGGGCCTGGTCATACACCTGGCGACCGGCGTTCTGGGCGTTGTAACCGGTGAGAATGACACACGTGCTCACGATTTCATGGTCTTTAACCAGGGCCGCCTTGGCGCTGATCGAACCCACATCGATGCCTGCGGTGATCATAGTACCTGCTTCCCGTTCAAACGAAAAAGTCTTTTAATTTAAGAGAAATCCGTTCCATTCCCCGCGCAGCAACCGTTTATCGGCAGGTGGCCCGGCCTTTCAGGCAAAGCCCTGCCGACTACAACATCTCGATGAAGGCATCGATCCGCGTCTCGATCTGACTCTCGGAAAAACTGCGTTCGTCCACCATGTCGGCCTCGATCATCAAGGTCGGTATGCCCAGCTTCTTCTGAATGATGCGCTGGATGTCGTACTGCCCGAACGAATAGGGCTTGCAGCTCCGGTTGGAGTGGAACACCACCCCGTCGGCATCGTACTTCTTCACCATGCGGATGATGTTGTCGGCCATGATATCCGTGCCGCTGTTCAGGAAGATCCGGGCGTAGCTCTCGCCCAGGAACCCGAGAAAGTCGCTGCGGTCCACGAACGGCATCCAGCTGGTCCAGCCGGAGGTGTACGTATCGGCCACCAGACAGGCCGATCGCTCGATGAACTTGTTCGACAACCAGCGCAGGCGGTACCAGATCGGCAGGTTGTCCCACACCAGACGGTACTTCTCGTTGGGCAGCATGCCGATACCCTGGGCCACGCGCTCCTTCATCTCGGCCAGCAGCATCTCGTAGTAATCCACGGCCGTCTGGGTGCCCCGCAGGGTGACGATCATGGCCAGATGAAAAAAGGCGTCGAAACAGGTCATGGGCGCGGGCCGGTTCATGGTGGTGTCGAGAATCTCCTGCCACAGCTCCTGGCCTCGGATTGACAGGTCGCCGACCACTTTCATGCGGTCGTAGTCGAATTTCTTGCCGCACACCTGCTCGAGGAAACGGATATACTCCTCGCTCTGCCGGGTCACGTAGCGGCGCATCTCATCGTTGAACTCGGTGTGGGTGATGGGCGTGTCCAGAATAAACAGGGGCACGTTGTAGTAACGCGCCTGAACCTCATACCACTTGAGCACCGTGCCGCAGATGTTGTTGCAGCAGATCAGCATGTCCGGCTCGGGCAGGCCGCCGATGGGGCCGCCGTTGACCGTGGCGCTGGCGATATCGGCCCGGGCGTACGAGCACAGGTCGCGGGGGTAGCCCATCTCCTCGGCCCGCTCGCACAGTTCGACCCCCATTTTGCTGGCCCCGATCATGGCGCCGTAGTTCTCCGGGTAGATGGGAATCACGTCCATCGCATGCAGCGGCTCCACAGGGCCGCCGCTGGTGATCCAGGCGATGGGCTTGCCCCGCTGCTCCTTGGGGGTCTTGGCCTCCATGTAGTACTGGGCCATGATCTCGCGCATCTTGCTGTCGCATTTTATTTTTCGACGCTCTTTATCCGGGTCGATGATCTTCTCGTCGGACGGCATAATCTCTCCAAAAGAAGTTGGAAGTTTTATCTTCTAACCGTGGTCGTTTGACCATCGTATCGCCTTTAAACTCTAAATAAGACAGAATACCTTCCCTTAACACTTTACACTCCCCTGCGAAGCAGGGGCTAAATCATCTCCAGAAACGCCTCGCATCGCGTCCGCAGCTGCCCTTCGGAGGAGAGCTGGTCTTCGATTTCGAACATGATGCTGGGGATGCCTTCTTTGTCCAGCATGGCCTTCATATAGGGGTAGTCGAAGCCATGCGGATCGCAGAACTTCAAAAAGAGAAAGATCACCCCATCGGCCCGGTTCTCCTTCACCTTCTCCAACAAATAGGTTCCGCGGTTATAGATGCCGGCGTGCTTGGCCGGGCAGACCACCCGCTCCCGGTAGCGCTCGGTCAGGGCCTGGATCGGTTCCCGGGTTTCGTCCACCAGCCCTTCGAAATAGCGCGCCCCGGTGCAGAAGTCGTCCCACACCACCCGGCCCCCCGCCTCTTCAACGACCCGGTAGATATCGGGCATGCTGCACAGTCCGCCGCTGAAGACGATCCGCTTTGTCGACTCGTCTTGGGACTGGGGCGCCGCGGCCAGCTGGTCGACCAGGGTCGCCAAGGCCTCGGCCAGCTCAACGCGGTCCATGACCAGGGCGGCCCTGAAAACGGCGTGCAGGTCGCTGCCGCCGATGACGCCGGGACGTGTCCGGCGAAGCTCGTAGAGCGTTGCAAGGAGCTGCCGAACCTGGTTGCAGATCCGGATGGCGTCGGCGAGCCTGGCGTCCGTGAGGGTCACGCCCAGGCCCTTTTCCAGATCCTGCCGAAAACGCCGCAGCACAGACACCATATAGTCGACCGCGCTCTCGGTGTCGAGCTTGACCGGCAGGATGATATCGGCATGAAAACCGAAGCCGGTGTTCATCCGCCAGATGTCCGAAAGGCGCTGGATCGAATCGCATGTATGGGGAAACACCGCGCCGTCGAGAAATTCGAGGCGTCCGGCCAGGGCGTCTTCCAGGGATCCGCGCACCAGGCTGCAGCAGTAGGCCTGCAGATAGCTGTCGGCCCGCGAGATGTCCGCGCCGCTGCCCAGGATGCGATAGGGCAGGGCACCGGCGGCCACGATCAGTTCCTGGGGAGTGTACGAGCAGAAGTTGCCCACCACCTTGCCGCCGGTACGCGTTTTCCACTGCCGGGCATAGTCGGCGGGATGCTGGCTGATGTCTCGAAACAGCTGGAGAGGATCCATCGATGTCGCTCCTTGAAGTTTTATTTTTTACTGATCGCCGGCATAGGCCCCTGCGGCTTTCAACTCGGCCACGGCTTCGTCCTGCAGGACGCGGTAGGCGATCTTGCCCACCAGGGTCTGTGGCAGCTGCTCCCTGAACTCGATCTCCCGGGGGCAGCTCCACTTGATCAGGTCCTTGCGGCAATGTTCGATCAACTCTTTTTCCATATCCGGTCCTGCCTGGGCCGGGTCTTTGAGCACCACGTAACCCTTCACGCGCTCGACCTGGCTGCGGTCGGGGACCCCAATGACGCACGCTTCGGCCACCGCGGGATGCTTGTAAAGGTGATCCTCGACCTGGGCCGGATAGACGTTCATGCCCGAGGATTTGATCATGCGTTTCTGGCGCAGCTTGAAATAGAAGAAGCCGTCCGGGTCCATGGTCCCGATGTCGCCGGTGTGCAGCCAGATGCGGCCGTCGGCATGGGTCCGCAGGGTCTTGGCGGTCTCTTCGGGCTGATCGAGGTAGCCCATCATCACGGCCGGCCCGCTGATGCAGATTTCGCCCTCTTCGCCCACGGACGCCTCTTCGGTGCTGTCCGGCCGCACGATCTTGGCGTGCATGTCCGGAAAGGGCACCCCGATGCTGCCTTCGCGATATTCGTCCACCGGCAGGGCCATGATCCCCGTCACCGCTTCGGTCAGGCCATAGCCCTCCAGCAGCTTGACGTTGCCGCCCTGGCGACGGACGATCTGTTCGAAACGCTCCTTGACCACCCGGGGCAGGGTGTCGGCGCCGCAAAAGGCCGCCTTGAGGCAGCTCAGATCCGCCTTCTGGAAACCGGGATCGCGCGTCAGGGCATCGAACAGGGTAGGCACTCCCACCACGAACGACGGCCGCTTGGTGCGGATCAACCGGGCCACCTCCTCGGGGGTGAAGGTGGGCACCAGGATGGATTTTCCGCCGCCCATGAAGGCCGCGTTGACGCACACGCCGAGGCCGAAACCGTGAAAGATCGGCAGGATGGCCAGAATCGAGCTGTCTTGTCGCATGCCCACCCAATGGGCGCATTGCAATCCCTCGGCAATGAAATTGAGGTTGGACAGCATGATGCCCTTGGGTCTTCCGGTGGTGCCGCCGCTGTAAAGAATCACGGCCATGTCGTCGGGCGCCATGTCGGCCTTGGGCGCATCGGGATTGGCGTTCCGCATCACATCCTGCCACCAGACCACCCGGGGATCGGACGGCACCTTGGGGATCTTGCGCCCCTTGGTGAGGTTGAAGCCGATGCCCTTGAGCCACGGCAGATAATCTGGAATCCGGGTGAGGATGATCCGCCCGAGGCCGGTGCGATCGGCCACCTCGGCGAACTTGGCATAGAATGCATCGATCGTCAGGGCGATCTTGCTCCGACTCACATTGAGATAGAATTCGATCTCCGCTGCCGTGGAGAGCGGGTGAATCATGCTGGCCACGGCCCCCAGCCGGTTGGCCGCATAAAAGCAGACGATCCCCTGGGGCGTGGTGGGCATGGCGATGGTGATACGATCCCCCTTTCCCAGGCCCAATCCGGCCAGGGCGCCGGCGAACCGGTCGATCTCCTCGAGAAAACGGCGGTAGGTCGAGGTTCGGCCCAGGAAATCATAGGCAATGGCATCGGGGTATCTGGCGGCGGTCATGGCCACCGCCTCGTACATGGTGACCTGGGGATAATCGATGGAATCCGGGACGTTGCCGTAGAAACGGCGCCAGGGCGGGCTTTCAGGCATGCGACGACCTCCTTCAGGGTTGGACCGGTGGTTCCTGGCGATAAAAAACATACCGATCGGTATGTTTTCACGAAATCCTCACCGAAATCCCGCGGTTTGTCAACTGCTCATTTCGGTCCCCGGCGATTCCAACGAAATGCTTTGCATTAAACCCGCCTCACCCTTTCATCGCCTGAAGGTCGGACAGGGTCTGCTCGAAAGCGCCCTCGCGCACCGTCACCAGGGGCGACAGGATCCGGATCCACAGCTCCCGCATTTTCCGATAATGGCCCGGCTCGTCGATGCTCACCGACTGGATCGCCATGCCTCGCATGGCATAGAGCGTCAGGTTCATCACATCCTCGATGGGCAGGGCCGCCTCTCCGGCGGGCGCAAAGTTTCCCCGCCACAGCCGGTCCAGGGCAGCGAAAAAGTCTCGAATCACCGGTTCGATCCGCGCCTTCAGGGCCGGGTCCGTGCGGCAGGCCACGTTGATCTCCAGCCAGATGTCCCGATAGTCGCCTTGGTAGAAATTT
The DNA here is from genome assembly GCF_001293685.1 of Desulfatitalea tepidiphila. Taxonomy (NCBI): domain Bacteria; kingdom Pseudomonadati; phylum Thermodesulfobacteriota; class Desulfobacteria; order Desulfobacterales; family Desulfosarcinaceae; genus Desulfatitalea; species Desulfatitalea tepidiphila. The sequence continues at coordinate 92,306 of NZ_BCAG01000007.1, forward strand.
CGCCAGACGAATTCGACCAGGGTGTCCAGGGGCTGGTCGCTGGCGTCGAGCAGAGGCGCCAGTTCCGCCACTTTGTCGATGGGGCCGGTCAGAAAAGACTCGGCGGCCGCGGCCACCAGGTCCCGCTTGCTGCTGTAGTGGTGCCGCCACGCGCCACGCGAAACGCCGGCACGATCGAGAATCTGAGAAATGGAGGTGCCGTGATACCCCCGCTGTTGAAGACAGGCGAGGGTCGCGGCGATCAGGCGCTGGCGCATGTCGCGGCTCTTTTCCTCCTGCGTGCGTTTGCGAGAATTGTCGATCATTGTCATTTCCTTCCCGGGATTGCGCAGTTCGTGTCTGCTCCCAGAGGGACTCATACCACAGGCCTGGCCTCAGGGGCTATGTTTACATCGCTCATCTGAACCTTATACTGTTCGCAAACCATGACCACACTGTAACAAAGGAGCGCCCATGGAAACCCATGGCGGCAATGTCATCGCCGGTGTGTTGCAGCACCATGGCGTGGAAAACCTCTTTGCCCTGTGCGGCGGGCATATCTCCCCCATCCTGGTGGGTGCCAAGCGCGCCGGTATCCGGGTCGTGGACGTGCGCGACGAGGCCACGGCCGTTTTCGCCGCCGACGCCACAGCCCGCCTGACCGGAACCCCCGGCGTAGCCGCGGTCACAGCCGGTCCCGGCGTCACCAACACCATCACCGCCCTGAAGAACGCGCAGATGGCCCAATCACCGGTCGTGTTGCTGGGCGGCGCCGCCGCCACGTTGATCAAAGGACGCGGCTCGCTGCAGGATATCGACCAGATCTCCCTGGTGAAATCGATCTGCAAAATCGCGGTGACCATCAACCGGAACTGCGACATCGTGCCGGTACTCGAGCACGCCTTTCAGGTGGCCCGATCGGACGTCCCCGGTCCGGTGTTCGTGGAGTGCCCCATCGATCTGCTCTACAGCAAATCGCTGGTGCGCCGGTGGTATGGAGCCGGATCACAGGGCGCAGGTAAAGGCGGCATCAAGAGCAAGCTGTTCCAGTTCTATCTGGAGCGCCATGTGGATCGCATGTTCATGTGCGATTTCGATGACATGGCGCCAATTCCGCTGGAAGTCGCCACACCCGAGATCAAAACCGGCAAAGTGGCCGCGGCTGCCAGGATCCTCGCCGATGCCCAGCGGCCGGTGCTGATCGTCGGCAGCCAGGCCATGCTGCAGCCGGCGGCCGTGCCGCGCCTGGCTTCGGCCATCGAACGGCTGCAACTCCCGGTCTATCTCACCGGCATGGCGCGCGGGTTGATGGGGCCGGCCCACCCCCTGAATCTGCGCCACCGCCGCACGGAAGCCCTTAAAACCGCCGATGTGGTGATGCTGGCCGGCATGCCGTGCGACTTCCGCCTGAACTATGGCCGTTCCATCAACAGCCGGGCCAGACTCATCGCCGCCAACCGCAGCACCGGCGACCTGACCCTCAACCGCAAACCGAGCGTGGCCATCCATGGCGATCCGCTGGAGGCCGTCTGTCAACTGGCCGAGGCCCTGACGGCGGCACCGGAGAGATGGCTGGAGTGGTTGGCGGCATTGCGGGAGCGGGACCGGCAGCGCGAGGCCCAGATCGAGGCCATGGCCCGAACGCCCGGCGAAGAGGTCAATCCCATCGCGCTGTTGAAATCATTGGACCGCTTTATCGACGACCGCTCGATTCTCGTGGCCGACGGCGGTGATTTCGTCGCCACCGCCGCCTACACCCTGCGGCCCAGGATGCCGCTGAGCTGGCTCGATCCAGGTCCCTTCGGCACATTGGGGGTCGGCGCAGGATTTGCGCTGGGGGCCAAACTGAGCCGTCCGGATGCCGAGGTATGGTTGCTCTACGGCGACGGTGCAGCCGGATACAGCCTGCAGGAATTCGACACCTTCGTGCGCCATGGGGTACCGGTGATCGCCGTGGTAGGCAACGACGCCGGTTGGGCCCAGATCGCCCGGGACCAGGTCAAGCTGCTGGAGGATGAAGTCGGTACAGTCCTGCGACCGACGGCCTACCACGAGGTTGTCCAAGGCTACGGCGGCAAGGGCTTGCTGGTCGCGTCGGAAGCGGCCATCGCGCCGGCGCTCGAAGCCGCCCGGGAGTCGGCCCGGGCCGGCACGCCGGTGCTGGTCAACGTTCACATCGGCAAAACCGAATTCCGGGAGGGATCCCTCTCCATGTAAGCGCCATGACAACACCGTTGGAATGCGGGGAAGCGGTCACCTCTGCACCGCGATGCATTTGATCTCCACCAGAGCGTTTTTGGGCAATGTCTTGACAGCCACCACGGCCCGCGCCGGCTTGTGCTCCCCGAAAAAATCCTGATAAATGCGGTTAAATGCAACGAACTGGCCCATGTCGGCCAGAAAGACATCCACGGCGGCCACGTCGGTCAGGTCACATGCGGCGGCCTGCAGGATGGCCCGCAGATTGGCCAGTGCCTGGCGGGCCTGGGCGTCGAAATCGCCGCCGGCAAACTCACCGCTTGCGGGATCGAGCCCCAGCTGACCGCTGACAAAGACCATACCGCCACCGATGCGGCCCTGCGCGTAAGGTCCGATGGCCGCCGGTGCTGCGGTGGTTTCGATGGGTATGGTGGAAGACATTGCTTTCTCCTCTCTGTTCCGATGTGGGGTTTCCATGCAGATGCTTACAAACATGATCAACAAGTTGACGGCTATGTATAAGATCACTGCCGGACGGCGCCGTAAGAAGTTCAAGATCAAGGCGCGCGAAATTCCGTGTCCTGAGGCGTACTTGTCGTACGCCGCAAGGACCACGGTATGAGCGCAACGCAGATATTGAGATTCTTACGGCGCCGTCAACAGGTCAAATGAAAGCAACCGGCCACATCACCCCGCCGGCGGCGCAAGTCATTGAAGATCCGGACCGCTGCCTCGGTCCGGTCGGTCACCAGGTCGATGCCTTTTTCGGCGAGCATCGCTTCCAGGTCCGGCACGGCGTGCATCCGGCCGTATATCCCCATGCCGGCCACGATCACCCCCGGTGCCACCGCGATGAGCGGCGCCATATCCTCCAGCGCCAACCGATGGCCGAACGGCCGCCACCAGTTGTCCTTCACACGACCGTCTGGAAATATCATCAGGTCGGACGTATATTCCTGCCCACCGATGGTCATGGTGCCGAACGCGCACGATTCTATCATGCCCTGCCCTCTCTTTCGTTTGGCCCCAAAAAAAATATTGAGCGCCACAGGAAAGTCAACACGCGACCTGGCGTGCCGGCCATTCTCATTGAATGAAATTCACACCGAAGGGCATGCTTGTTAAAAGTTTTTTCATTTGAATTTCGCATTTCAACGGAGATGGCAGGCGTGAGTGGGGCAGGTGGCCAGGGCCACGTGAGCCATGCGGTTTAGCGCCGGTTGAATGCAAACGGCGGATAAGCGGCCCAGACTGTTTGAGCGCAGCGAGTTTCTGGGCGGCCCGCCGTGCATTTTAGCGGCACTTGACCGCTTGGCGTGTGGCATCGGCCACCTGCCCCACCCACGCCGGGTTTAATGAATATCATGCAATTTGAATTGCTGCCGCCGCGGGACGCAGGGACGGTGGCACCATAAAAAAACATGGCTGCGGATGAAAGCGGGGGGCGAACAAAAAGGTTTCGGCCAGGGCGGGAGAGCAGCGACCAACTCGTGCCGCCCCGGCCAGTGCGATACTGGGGTTCAATAGACGCGTTTCATACCGGTATGCGATCCGGGCCGGGAAACAGGTCGACGGAGAGCTCCTTGAGCTTGTATTTCTGGATCTTGCCGCTGGCCGTCATGGGGTAGCCGTCGACGAATGCCACGTGCTTGGGAATTTTAAACCGGCTGATCTGGCCGCGGCAGAAGTCGCGGATGTCGTCGGCGGTCAGGTCCGCGCCCGCTTTCTTGATGATAAAGGCGCCGACCTCCTCGCCGTACTTTTTGCTGGGCACCCCCACGACCTGCACATCGACGATGCCCTCCATCCGATAAAGGAACTCCTCGATCTCCCGGGGATAGATGTTTTCGCCGCCGCGGATAATCATGTCTTTATGCCGTCCGGTGATGGCCAGATAGCCGTCGGCGTCCATGACGCCGAGATCACCGGAGTGGAGCCAGCCATCGGCATCGATGGCCTTGGCCGTGGCTTCGGGCATGTTGTAGTAGCCTTTCATCACGTTGTAGCCGCGGCAGCACACCTCGCCCTGCTCGCCCACGCCCAGTTCCCGGTGGGTTTCGGGATCCACGATCTTCACCTTGATATGCGGCATGGCCCGTCCCACGGTTTCCGTTCGCCGGCGCATGTCGTCGCCGGGCAGGGTCTGGGTGATCACCGGCGACCCCTCGGTCAGTCCGTAGCATATGGTGATCTCCCGCATGTACATCTTTTCGATCACCTGGCGCATCACGTGCACCGGGCACGGGGAGCCGGCCATGATGCCGGTGCGCAACGAGGAAAAATCGAACTTGTCGAACAGCTTGTTTTCCAGCACGGCGATGAACATGGTCGGCACGCCGTAAAGGGCCGTGCACCTTTCCTGCTCGACCGAGGCCATCACCTGCACTGGATCGAACTTTTCCAGAATCACCAGGGTGGCCGCGTGGCTCACCGCCGCCAGCACGCCCAGCACGCAACCGAAACAGTGGAACAGGGGCACCGGCAGGCACACCCGGTCGGCCGCCGTGAACCGTTGATTCTCGCCGATCCAGAAGCCGTTGTTGCCGATGTTGTAATGGGTGAGCATGACGCCTTTGGGAAAACCGGTGGTGCCTGAAGTGTACTGCATGTTGACCACGTCATGGGGGTCGAGCTGGGCCTGACGCGCCGCGTAGTCGCCCGGCACGGTCATGGCGGCCATGGCCATCACTTCGGGAAGGGCATAACACCCGCGATGCTTTTCCATGCCCAGGAAAAAGGCCCGCTTGAGGCGAGGAAACCGCTCGCTCTGCAGTCGGCCGCGCTCCTGGGTCTTGAGCTCGGGCACCAGATCGTAAAGGGTCTGCAGATAGTCGGTGTCCATGTACCCATCGATGAGAAAGATATTTTCACACTCGGACTGCTCGAGCAGGTAGGCCAGCTCGGCGCTCTTGTAATTGGTGTTCACCGTCAGCAGCACGGCCCCGATCTTGGCCGTGGCAAACTGCAGGGTCACCCAGTAGGGTATGTTGGTAGCCCACACCGCCACCTTTTCACCCTTGGCCACGCCCAGAGCCATGAGCCCCTTGGCCAGGCGATCGACCACTTCACCGAACTGGCGGTAGGTCAGCCGAAAATCGCGATCCACGTAGACGATCGCCTCGTTGTCCGGATGGCGTTCGATCGCCTCGTCCAACAACCGCCCCAGCGTTATGCTGCGCAATGCCTCGCCCATGGCCACCTCCTATTTCGGAATGTAGAGCACTGCGTAGATGGCGGCCGGTTCGGTGCCTTTGCAGCTCACATAGTGGGGTACGACCGAATTGTAATAGATGCTGTCTCCCACCTCGAGGGTGTAGGTCTCATCCGCATAGATCACTTCCACCTGTCCCCCCTGTACCACGATGAACTCTTCACCCTCGTGGCTGGAGAGCTGTTTTTCCTGAGCCGATTCGGGCATCAACTCCACGTAGAACGGCTCCATGTGGCGATCGCTCTTGCCCTTTCCCAGGGAATAAAACTTCAAATCCACGGGCTTGTCCTTGCCCCGCAGCATGCTCAGCTCGCTCTTGCGCTCGGCCTGCCGAATCACCAACGGGTCTTTGCTCAGCTGGTCGTCCAAAAAAGTGCCCAGCCGCACCTCCAATGCCCGGGCGATCTTGAGCAGCGGCCCCAGGGACGGATAGACATTGTCCGCCACCACCGAATCGATAAAATCGGGCGACAGCCCGGTACGCGCCGCCAGATCCTCACGACCGATCCCTTTTTGTTCCATAAAGGCCTTGATTCGCAGGCCCACCTTTTCAGATTTCATCCGACCTCCTTTGCGCCTGTTGAAAATAAGGGCCGGTCCAGCCGTGCCCTGGGACAGGCGGCCGACCGACCCGGCATCCTTTGCATTTTCTGAAAATTTATTTACTTAACCTATGCTGCCACAAGGATCAAAGGAAAATCGCAACACCATCTCCGGGCCTGCTGCAGCTCGTTGCGGAAACCCGCGCCGTATCATACCTCAAAGTAGCGGTCCACCATGCCCTTGAGTTGCACGGAAAGCTGGGCCAGGCTCTGGGCACTGAGGCTCACTTGAGAACTGCTCCTGGATATGTCACTGGCTGCATGGTGCACACCGGACATCTCCTCTGTGATCCCGGCCGCCAGATGAGAGCTTTCGTTCACATTTTCGTTGACCTCCTGTATGCCCACGGAGGCCTGGCCGATATTGGCGGCGATCTCTTTGGTGGCGCTCGATTGCTCCTCGACGGCGGAAGCGATAGTGGCGACCAGTTCGTTGACGTTGCTGATGACTCGGGTGATGGTCTCCATCTGCGAGACGGTGGTGACCGTCGTGCCCTGGATGTTTTCGATCTGCCGCTTGATGTCCTGGGTGGCATCGGCGGTCTGTTTGGCCAGCTCCTTGATTTCATTGGCCACGACGGCAAAGCCCTTTCCAGCCTCGCCGGCGCGGGCCGCCTCGATGGTGGCATTGAGCGCCAGAAGATTGACCTGCTCGGAAATATCCGTAATGGTATCAATGACCTTGCCGATTTCATGCGCGGCCTGCCCCAGTTCGTTCATGCCTGTGGCCGTCACCGAGGCCTGGCCGGCGGCTTCGTCTGAAATGCCGCGGGCCTTTTCCGCATTCTGGGCGATCTCACCGATGGTCGAGGACATCTCCTCGGCCGCAGACGCCACCATCTGGGCATTATTGGCCGACTGTGCCATGGCCGAGGCGATGCTCTGCATCCTTTCGTTCATATCGCCGGCAGCTTTTTCCACGGCATTGGATCGATCGGAGGTTTCCCCGGAGCCTTGGGACAATTGCTCGGCGATGGTGGAAAGATCCGCGGAAGAGCCGTTGATGGAATCGATCCCCTGGATAATCTCCTTCATCATCTCCCGCAGCGACAACGTCATCTGGTTGAGCGCCTCGGCCATTTGACCGAGCTCGTCCCGGTTGCGGATCTCCAACTGGTTGCGGAAATTGCCCTTGGCCATATCCCTGGCAAAGGCGACGGTCTGTTTGAGCGGTCCGGTGATGGAACGGGTGATCAGATAGGCCGTCGCCACGAGAATGGCGAAAATGACCACGCACAGCACCATGAACAGCTTTTTGACGAAAGCGGCCAGGTGCGCCGCGATCTCCTCCAACACGCCGTGAAACTGCTCGAGCAGTTGTGGAAATTCGGTCTGAATGGCTGAAATTCGATTGGCCAGCCGGCGTTTCTGTTGATCTTCCGAAGTCTGCACATAATCGGCCAGCAGGGCCCGCCATTGTGCCGATGCCTCATGGGCCCTGTCGGTGACCCGGACCATTTTTTCCAGAAGCGGATTGCCCTGCAGGCCGTTCACCAGAATGGCGGTATGGCGGTTGTTCAGCGCTTCCGCAGGACCATCTTTTTTCACCTGAATGGCAACCGCTTCATCCACCGAGTGGCCGCTGGCGATCAGGCGATGCAGCTCACCGATGCGCCGATCGGCCATGCCCATCTTTTCGAGATTGCCGTAGACCCGCTCCAGAGCGGCTCGCTCTCCGGTCATCATGAATTCGCCCAGGTTGGCCTTTGCCTGATAAAATTGGGTTTCGTACAGGAATCCGGCCTTGGCGATCTTACCGATATCGGTGATCTTTCCGAAAAAGGCGATACTCGTCATCACGATCACCCCGATGCCCACCAGCGCGAACACGATCATCCAGGAAAGCTTCCCGGCCACTGTTTTTCCCAGCTGTAACTTGCTGAACAACCCCATTTTTCCAATCCTCCGGTTCTCAATTGGTAACAGAAATATATCGTTTAAAATGTCATGCGATGTCGATGGTCATATTTATTTTCGGTTGCCATGCGGCACTTCTTGAGTCCAAAGGCGAACCTGATCATCGGGCAGGAATTGAATTTAATTCATATATTCAAAGGATTATCAACAGGGCGGGAGAGTCGTGAACAAATCGTACCGATTGAAACGGTTCATATGCCGAGGATGAAATGTTTCGTGCAACGCCGATATCGGCCCAATCGGCCACTGGTGGACGGGCTCGGCCTACTTCATTTCGAGAAGCCGGAGGGCGGTCTGCAGCACCGCCTGGGCATCGAGGTTCTTGGCGGTTCCTTTTTCGACCCATTCTTTCCTGAGCGGCTGGGTCAAGCCCTTGAGCCGGCGCATTTCCTCGTCCGAAAGGGTGTTGATCTGGATGCCTTTTTCCAAGGCCCGCGATTTGAAGGGTTCATCGGTTTCGTCATAGGCCTTTCCGGCCGCAAGGGACATGGTCAAACCGGTGGTCTCGTCGATCGCCTTGCGGATGTCTGCAGGCAGGGCGTCGTATTTGCGCTGGTTCATCACCACCATCATGGTCATGGTGTAAAAATCGATCTCCAGGGCGAACCGGGTCAGGTCGTCCAATTTAAACACGCCGAGACCTTCCCAGGGCGCCACCGTGCCGTCGACAACCCCTCTTTCCAGGGCGGAATAGGCTTCGGTGATCGGCATGGCAATGGGAATGGCACCGTAGATTTTGAGCGCCTGGGTGACAAAGGGGCTGGCGGTCCTGATCTTCAGGCCTTTCAAATCATCGAGGGATCGGATGGGCCGTTTGGTGGTGTGAAAGTCGCCGCCCGGATGACAAAAAAGGGCCAGGAGCTTGACCTGGCTGTACTCCTTGCGGAAATCGGCCGATTGTTCGTAGGTGTTCCACATGGCCGCGGCGGTCTTCTCGGCGCTGGGTGTCATGTAAGGCAGGGCGAATACCTCGGTCATGGGGAAACGGCCCGGCGTGTAGTCGTGCAAGGTATAGGCGATATCCGCAATGCCCTTTTCGGCCAATTCGTAAAGCGTCGCGGGTTTTCCGAGGGCACCGGCCGGAAACATCTTCACCTCGATTCGACCGCCGGTCATTTCGCTGATCTTTTTGGCCCAGGGTTCGAACACCTTGACCTGCATGGTGTGCATGGGGGAAAATCCGGTGGCGAACCTGAGCGTTTCGGCCGCCGTTCCCGTGGAGACCCACGCCGTCGAAGCCAACCAAAACGCCAGACATGCCCACACCATTCGCCGCGTTTTCATCTTGCACCTCTCCTTGTTCCCGTATCGCCGTTTCTCCGTCGCGTTCAATCACATATGCGCTGGAATGAAAAGGGCAATCTGGGGAAAAATCGTCAGCAACACGATCACCGCGAGCATCGCGATCAAAAAGGGCCAGATCCCCCTGAAAACTGTGGATAGCGGAATGTTCGGCGCGGCGGCCTTCAATACGAACACGTTGAGTCCGATGGGCGGGGTGATCAGACCGGCTTCCAGAACGATCACCATGATCACGCCGAACCAGATGGGATCGAACTGCAGGGCCTGAACCACGGGAAAAAGAATCGGCAACACCAGGATCATGATGGCGTAACAGTCCATGACGCAGCCAAGCGCCAGGAAAATCGTCAGCATGACGGCCAGGACGGCGTACCTGGGAAAGGGCATGGCCGCCATGGTATCGGCCAGCCACATGGGAAGGCCGGTCAATCCGAGAAAGGCCGAAAAGATGTTGGCGCCAATGATGATCAGAAAGATCATGGCCGTGGTCGCGCCGGTCTCCTGCAGGCTCCACAGCAGGTTGTCCCAGGTCACTCGTTTTCGTGACAGGGCCAGGAGGAGACCGCCGAAGGCCCCCATGCCGGCCGCCTCGGTGGGGGTGAAGATGCCGTAATAGATGCCGCCCATGACCAGCACGAAAAGCAGGAGCATGCCCCAGGCCCCTTTGAGGGACCGCAACTTCACCGTCCACGATGTCCGGGGACCGCAAGGCCCCAGCGCCGGTTTGATCCGGCACTGGACATGGATGGTCAGCACAAACAACGCGCTCAACAGCAGGCCCGGCAGCAAACCGGCCATGAACAGCTTGCCGATGGAGGCTTCGACCAGGATGCCGTACAGGACGAAACCGATGCTGGGCGGAATCAAAATGCCCAAGGTGCCGCCGGCGGCCACGCACCCGGTGGAGAGCCGTTGATCGTATCGGTACTTGTTCATTTCAGGAATGGCCACCATGCCCATGGTCGCCCCGGTGGCCAGGGAAGAGCCGCACACGGCCGCAAAACCGCCGCAGGCCATGATGGTCGCCATGGCCAGCCCGCCCCTGCAGCGGCCTAACCAGGCATGCAAGGCCTTATAGATATCCTCGCTGACACCCGAAACGAAAGCAAACTGCCCCATCAGAATGAAGAGGGGAATCACGCTCAAGGTGTAGGATTTGCTTTCGGCCAGGGGTGTGATGGAGAGGATATACAGCGCGCTGCGGGTGTCCTGAATCACACACAGGCCCAGAAACCCCACCAGGGCCATGGCGATGCCGATGTACATCTTCAGCGCGAGAAAAATGAAGAGCACCAGGATGCCCAGGATGCCGATCCACTCGGAACTCAAGTTGGGTCTTCCTTTCGCCCCGACAAGAGACCGACGATGTCTCTGACGTATTCGATACACATGGCGATACTGCCCAGAACCAGGAATAAAACGAAGGGATAATTCGGGATCACCAGGTTCGGCGATACTTCGCCGACCTGGAACAGGTCCAGGGCTTTTTTCAACCCCATGTAGGCCATCAACACGAAAAGTCCCAGACAGAGGAGATGATTGACGAGCGCGACGATGCGGCGTACCCGCTTGGGCGCCGAATCCATGACGATCTCCACACAGACGTGCCGTTTTTTGGATTGGGCGTACCCCAGGAAGGCGTATATGAGGATCAGGACCAGAAATTCCGTCAGCTCATAGGCGCCCAGCAGGGGGGCATTGAAAAGATAGCGGCCGGCCACATCGACCACCGTCAGCACCATCATGGCCAACAGAGCAAAGGCCCCCAACTTGGAGAGCCACGCGCTGACATTTGCACTTTTGGAAACCATGGTCTTTAAATCCATTCGATCGTCAATCCCCTTCACCCTGAAAGCTGACCGTTAATAGAGGTAACCACCGGACCTGTCAACATGCGGGACCGGACAGCAGGAATTCTGACTCGTGTCCGCCCACAAATGTCCAATTTGCCCGATATCGGCGTTGCACGAAAAATTTAATCCTCGGAATATCCGTCATATGCCTGCGGTTAAATTTTTCGTGCGCCTTGATCTCAACCAATTTTGCCTATTTGTGGACGGACACTAACTCAACGCGATTCATTAAACCCGGCGCGGGTGGAACAGGTGGCCGATGCCACACGCCCCACCCACGCCTGCCATCTTCATTGCAATGCAGATTTTTTTTCAAACACCTTCTTAAAGCAAGCCCTTCAAGGTGAATCACACTCAGTTAGAATTGCTGCTCTATCTGAAAAAGATTTGATTTCGTTCCCTTCTTCGTTTTAAACAGGGAAACTCAATCATCACCGACCGGCGCAAACCCAAGCCGTCTCAATTTTTTGCATTCGATCAGGAGGCCATACCATGGGCAACGACCCCAACAAGGTCATCTATTCGATGATCCGCGTGAGCAAATACTACGACCAGAAACCGGTCTTGAAAGATATTTCGCTATCCTACTTTTACGGCGCCAAGATCGGTGTCCTGGGGCTCAACGGCTCCGGCAAATCGTCGCTGCTGCGCATCCTTGCCGGTGTGGACACGGAATTCAACGGCGAAACGGTGCTCTCCCCGGGCTACACGGTGGGCTACCTGGAGCAGGAGCCGCTGGTGGATTCGCAGAAAACCGTTCGGCAAGTCGTGGAGGAGGGCGTTCAGGAGACGGTGGACCTGCTCAATACGTTCGAAGAAATCAACAACAAGTTCGCCGAACCGATGAACGACGACGAAATGGACCAGCTGATCCAGCGCCAGGGTGAAGTCCAGGAACGGCTGGACGCACTCAATGCCTGGGACCTGGACGCCCGCCTGGAGATGGCCATGGACGCACTGCGCTGCCCGCCGGGCGATACGCCGGTGAATGTGCTGTCGGGCGGCGAAAAGCGGCGCGTGGCCCTGTGCCGACTGCTGCTGCAGAAACCCGACATCCTGCTGCTGGACGAACCCACCAACCACCTGGATGCCGAAAGCGTGGCCTGGCTGGAGCGGCACCTGCAGGAGTATGCCGGAACGGTCATCGCCGTGACCCACGACCGCTACTTCCTCGACAATGTGGCCGGCTGGATCCTTGAGCTGGACCGGGGCCAGGGCATCCCCTGGAAAGGCAACTACTCGAGCTGGCTCGAACAGAAGCAGGAGCGCCTGCGTCGGGAAGAGAAAAGCGAAAGCACCCGCCAGAAGACCCTGGCGCGCGAACTGGAGTGGATCCGCATGTCCCCCAAGGGGCGCCATACCAAAAGCCAGGCCCGAATCAACGCCTACGAGCAGCTGCTCTCCCAGGAATCCCAGAAGCGCGAGCGGGACCTGGAGCTCTATATTCCGCCGGGGCCGCGGCTGGGTGATGTGGTCATCGAAGCGGACAACGTGCGCAAATCGTTCGGGGATAGATTGCTGATCGACGAGATGAGCTTCCGCCTGCCGCCCGGGGGCATCGTCGGCGTCATCGGCCCCAACGGTGCCGGCAAGACCACCCTGTTCAAGATGATCTGCAACCAGGAAACACCCGACAGCGGCACGATCCGCGTGGGTGAGACCGTGAAGCTGGCCTATGTCGACCAGAATCGCGAGCTCGACCCCCAGAAATCGATCTGGGAGGAGATCACCGGCGGCAACGAGCAAATCGAACTGGGCAACCGCCTGGTCAACTCCCGGGCCTACGTGGCGCGATTCAACTTCTCGGGCACCGAGCAGCAGAAGAAGGTCGGCACCTTGTCCGGCGGTCAACGCAACCGCGTTCACCTGGCCAAGGTGCTGCGGGAAGGGGCCAACGTGATTCTGTTGGACGAGCCCACCAACGACCTGGACGTCAACACCCTCCGGGCCCTGGAAGAGGCGTTGGAGAACTTCGGCGGTTGCGCCGTCGTCATCAGCCACGACCGCTGGTTTCTCGATCGCATCGCCACCCATATCCTGGCTTTCGAAGGCGACAGCCGGGTGGTCTACTTCCAGGGTAACTGGTCCGAATACGATGTCGACCGCAAGCGCCGCCTGGGCGCCGAAGCCGACCGGCCTCACCGCATCAAGTACCGGCAGTTGACAAGATGACGAAGTCTAAAGATCCGCGGTCGCCTGGGGCAGACGCCGTCGGCACGCCTCGGCAAAATCCTCGGGATAGTGGCCGTTGATCCAGCGCAGCTGGGCCTCGCTGAAGGCGCCCGGGGATTCGGGCAGGCGGGGAAGGAACGCATAGAGCAGGTGCTGTCCGTTGTCTCCGGCAACGAAGCGCTTGCCGTATTCGATGACCGTGATCATGGTGGCGCCCAAAGCGGTCAGCACCCGCATGCCGACGAGCATGGCCCAGTCTAATGCGCTCCGGACGGCCGCATCGGCTTCGACGATATGACCCACCGGCCGGCGTGTCACGATCTGCAACTCCCATTGGGAAGTCTGGGCCTTGGGCACGAAGAGCAGCACCCGGTCGTCCTGATAGACCACCAGGTCTCGGGGCCGGTCGTTGCGTCCATCCATGCGCCGATTGGCGGCGATGGCTTCCAGATAGCATTCGAAAAACCGTCGACCGGTGTGCCGTTGAAACGCCTCTATGAATCCGCGAATCATGTCTCCGCAGGCAAACGCATCCAGGCGGTCTCCAGGTAACCCCCCCGCGGCCTGGACGGTCGCCGGAATCAGGGCATACTGCTGGTGAATCTGCTGATGGGAGGCGTGCAGGCGGTAGCCGCTGGGTGCGTAGTCGAACCCGTAATTCCATCCCCACAACGTCGCCGTGAACGGCAGTCGGTCCGGATCGGCAACGGCCAAACGATCCGCCACCGCCAGCCGCAGCTGTTCCAACTCGACAGCGGTGAGCGCCCGCCGATTGGCCGGGATGGGCAGTTCGAGCATTGCGGCCAAGCGCACACAGGTGCGCTGGTAGTAGAGATGGCGCATGCCGAAGATGTCTTCGGGATTGAGCCGGCCCACGGCATATCGCACGGCATCGTCGGCCATGTTGGCCGCGAAATGACCCCAGGGAATGTAGCTGTTGCGCCGCAGGTACTCGAACACATGGCTGCCGTCACGGCGCCATTCGCCCACGATTTCGCTGTTGCCCTGGGCACCGGGCCGCAGCACCATCACCTGGCGGTAGGGCTCTGGCAGCGCAGGGTTGTTGGCCACCGCGTCGAAGAGCTGCTCGTCGTGGATCCGGGCCCTGGCTTGGCCGCCGGTACCGTTGGTGTATTGCATCCCGATGGGCACGCCGGTGACAGGGTCCTTTTCGAGACCACAGCAGGCCTCGGCCAAAGCCGTGAGGTCGACCGGATCGGTGGAGGTGACGGCCACGGCCAGTTGCAGGGGGCGCGGCAGATGGGCGATGAAGCCTGCCGTCTCCTGGTGGCTCAGTTGCCCGCCCACCAGGCTCTCACGTAGATATTGGGTCAGGGAAGAATCCGGCCGGGCCGGGATAGCGATGCGGCTCAGGTCGGCTGCCGCGCGATCGGCCCACCCCTTGCCAATGTAAGTGGTGCCTTTGAATGGAAAAGGATTGGCAATTTCGTAAATGGCATCCGCGGCCGGCTCCTCCACATCGGAAGCCGGAAAGTTGGCCGCATTGAGATGGGGGCGCCCCTCTTCCGTGTGACCCAAGACCGCAAGATCGTCGCCGGCGCGCAGATTAACGGTCGTGAACCGGGGCTGATGCAGCCCGAAGATGAACCTGCCCTCGGGCGACACGCAGGTCCGGAGGTCAACCATGGGCCACCCCCTTATTCGCTGTAGATAACCGCCAGCACCTTGGCGACTCCTTCCAGCGCGGTCAGCAGGTGGGGGGTGGTGGAGAGATAATAGACGCTGTCTCCGGGCTGGAGTTCGAACCGTTCTTCACCGATATGAAGCAAGACCTGGCCTTCGAGCACGTAAATAAACTCTTCGCCGGCATGCACCGAGCGCTCTTCGTCCGGCACGGCCTCCAGTTCGACCAGCAGGGCCTCCATGTGGCGGCCTTTGACTTCCGGCGCCAGGCTCATGTAAGTGTAGGCCGCGCGTGCGCTGCGCGCCGCCGAAGATCGCGACACGACCCGACGTTCATCCTTGCGGGTGACGGCATACAGCTTGTGGCCTTCTCCGGAAAGCAGGCGCTGCAGGGCGCTGTCCAACGCCTTGCTGAGCTTGATGATGGTGCCGAGCTGCGGGCTGATCGCATTGCTTTCGATTTCCGCCAGCATGGCGGCATCGAAGCCGGTCAGACGGGAAAGATCGATCAGGGTCAACCCCTTTTCTTCACGCAATTTCCTGATCCGATCGCCGATTTGTTCTCGGCAGGCATCGTCGCAGGATGCAATGTCGCCGGTCAGATCCTCGAAATAATCCACGTTGATCGGCGGCTTTTCTTCAGACGCCATGATGTGCCTCCTGACTCCCGCTGTTCGGGAAAGTGTCCGGTGTTAAGTTTTTGCCCCTCCATATAACCGGATTGAAGTGGTCCGGCAACCCGAATATCCGGTCCGATGCCGGCTATCGCCGCAGATGCTCGGGTAGCACGGCGGCGGCGCCCCATCCGTCAGGCAGATTCTGATCCGGCCGCTCACCGCGTTTGTTCTTGCGTTTGGCCAGCCCCGGCCGGGCGAAGCGCGGATGTCCCTCCTTGAGGGTGCGGCCGTTGATGATGGCCTCGCTGCGCAGGCGATGGCCTGCGGTGCGCTCGAGCTGGCGCCCCAGCCAGAGGATGCGGTCCACATCGTAGCCGTGCGCGATACCCATCTCGTCGATCTGCACCAGCAGATCCTCCAGGCAGATCAAGCCCACGTAGCGGGGATCGTTATAGTAGTACTCGCCGGTACCCGGCACCGGGCAGTCGTCGAGAAAATTGGCCGGCTGGCCGCCCAGGCCGCCCATGGTGGCCTCGAAGTGACAGATCCCGGCCTGCAGGGCGGCCAGCACCGAAGCCGACGCCACCCGCTTGGTCTCGTGGAAATGGGCGATGTGCAGGCGCGTATCGGGAATTTCGTCGAGAATCATGGAAAAATAACGGTAGACCTCCGGGGCCGAGGCGCTGCCGTCATGGTCGGCATGCTCGATGTCGTCGGCGCCGATCTCCAGCCAGCGTTTGGTGAACTCCACGGCATCTTCCAGCCGCGTGGCCCCTCCGATGGGGCTGCCCCAGATGGTGCTCACCGTGCCGCACATCTTGATGCCCGCATCCCGGCACTTTTTGGTGCAGCGTTCGGATTCCTCCCAATACTCGGGGAGCGTGCAACCCGAGTTGGCGAAATGGTGTTCCTCTTCGGTGGAGACCATCATCAGGACCCGGTCTGGTCCGATACCTTCCTCCTTGAGACGAATGGCGCGGTCCACCGCCGGTTCGCGGATGGTGATGGCCGTCAAAACCAGATCGTCATAATTGATTCCCTTGCGGGCGCAACGATCCTTGAACCGCTGGCTGCGCAGATGCTTGAGCAGCTCCTCGGCGTCGCTGAACTGGGGCATGAGAAAGGGGTTGCCCAGGTTGGTCACCTCGATGTTGCGGCAGCCGGCGAAGATCAGCTCCTCCAGGTAGAAGATCTTGGCCCGGGTGGAGATGAACTTCTCCAGGTGCTGGAACCCGTCACGGATCGTGATGTCGCCGATGGTCACCTTGCGCGGCATGCGCGGAAATATTTTCCAATAATCATATTCGGTCATGGCTCACACCTCATCTTGGTTTTAAAGTGATGACTTGCAACTCGAAACATGAAGGCTCCGGAAAAAGTCCGGAACCAGGTTTTCCCGTCATCCCGGCAAAAGCCGGGATCCAGTATTTTCAATAGGTGATGCGTTTTTCTAATATAATGATAGAATACCTTCACTTAACACTGAAAACTTTTCACTTTAACTATCTCCCCTTGTAATTCGGCTTGCGCTTTTCCCGAAACGCGGTCAGTCCCTCGGTCCGATCCTCGGTGGGGATGCAGATCCAATAGGCATTGGATTCGATGGCCAGGCCGGTGGCCATGTCGGTTTCCAGGCCCCTGTTGATGGCGTACTTGGCTTGTTCCACGGCCACGGGTCCGGACTGGCATATGTCGCGTGCCAGGCAGCGCGCCTCTTCCATCAGGTCGCCGGCCGGATAGACATGGTTGACCAGGCCGATCTGCAGCGCCTGGCGCGCATCGATGCGTCGACCCGTGAAGATCAACTCCTTGGCCATGCCCCGGCCGACCAGCCGCGGCAACCGCTGGGTGCCGCCGGCGCCGGGAATGATGGCCAGACGGGTTTCAGTCAGCCCCATGGTGGCGGTTTCCGAGGCCAGGCGGATATCGGATGCCAGTGCCAGTTCGGTGCCACCGCCCAAGGCCACGCCGTTGACCGCCGCGATCACCGGCCGCGGGAAGCTTTCGATGTCGTCCATAAGCCGGCGGATCGTGAAGATAAAGGCCTTGACCTCCTCGGGCGCCATGCCGGCCCGCTCCTTGAGATCGGCCCCGGCGCTGAAGGCGCGGTCGCCGGCCCCCGTGATGATGACCACGCGCACCGAAGCATCGAACCGCAGGGCGGCCATCTGCTCGCCCAGTGCTCTTAGCATGGCGAAATTGAACGAATTCATCACATCGGGCCGGTTCAGTGTGACAGCGGCGATGCCTTCGTCCACTTCGCAAAGCACCAGTTTGTCATTCATGATATCCCCCTTGTACGCAAATCAACCCATATTGCTCGAATTCAATCGGCACCATCCTTGACGCGCCACTTTCCAGTGTTCCGAATTTCATGCTTCCCTGCCCCCTAACAACCGATGTGTCTGGAGATGACGATGCGCTGCACCTCGGAAGTGCCCTCACCGATGTCCAGCAGCTTTTGATCCCTGTAAAAGCGCTCCACATGATAGTCTTTCATCAGGCCGTAGCCGCCGTGGATCTGCACGGCATGATTGGCCACCCGCCCCATCAATTCTGAGCAGTATAGCTTGGCCATGGCCGCCTCCTTGGCAAAAGGCCTGTGCCGGTCCCGCAACCAGCACGCTTTATAGAGCAAATTGCGGCCGCATTCGATCTCCATGGCGCTGTCGGCCAGCTTGAAGGCCACGGCCTGGAACTTGGAGATGGGCTGGCCGAACTGTTCCCGGCTGCGGGCATATTTAAGGGCCATTTCATAGGCACCCACGGCTCCGCCCAACCCCATGGCGCCGATGGAGAGGCGTCCGCCGTCAAGGGTCTGGAGCATCTGGTGGAATCCGTCGCCCGGCCGGCCCAGCATGTTCTCTTCGGGTACGCGCACGTCATCGAAATAGAGCTCACCCGTGTTGGAGGCGCGCCACATCAACTTGCCCTTCATGGCCACGGCTTTGAAACCGGGCGTTCCGCTTTCCACCAGGAAGCAGGTGTATTCGGGCTTGCCGCTGGAACGGGTCCCGGTCACGGCCTGCACCGTCACTCCCAGGGTCATGTCGCAGGCCGAATTGGTGATGAAGATCTTGGAGCCGTTGATCACCCAGTCGTTTCCGTCCTTGACGGCCGTGGTCTTGCTGCCGCCGGCATCCGAACCGGCCGTGGGTTCGGTGAGCCCGAATCCCCATAGGGCCTCGCCCCGGCACAGGGGCGGCAGGTACTTTCGCTTCTGCGCCTCGGTGCCGAAGTAGTAAAGGGGGCCGATGCCCAGGGAGTTTCCCGCTGCGATGGTGGCGGCCTGGGAGCCATCCACCCGCGCCACCTCTTCCACGGCGATGATATAAGAGAGGTAATCCAGCCCCTGGCCGTCGAAATCCTCGGAGACGATCATGCCGAAGAGGCCGATGTCACCCATCTTGCGCGTCAATTCGGCCGAAAAGCGCTCCTGGTCATCCAGTTCGGCCGCCACCGGCGCGATCTCCTTTTCCGCAAAAGCGCGCACCTCCCTGCGGATCATCTCCTGTTCACGGGTCAAGTCAAAATCCACCGTAGCCTCCTTTCTCGCGCCGGTCTGAATTCATCCCGTGGCATTCAATAGGACGCCCGGGCCGGCGGGCCGGCGCACGACCACTGCGCGGCCTTGAGTCCGTTAATGACGAAATTTTCGTAAATCTCGGCGATCTGCTCCACCGAAAACCGCCCTTCGGGCCGAAACCAGGACGCACCGGCCGTGCAAAGGGTTAAAATGGCATAGGAAAGGATCTTGATATCCCCACCGGCAAAGATACCGCCGTCGATACCCCGCTTGATGAGGCTTTGAAAAATGCGTTCGTAATCGTCGCGCTGGGTCACGATCAGTTTGAAATTTTCCGGCGAAAGACCTCGGAGTTCACTGCTGGCGATGAAGGTCTCCTTCTGGCGGCGCAGGTGAAATACCACATGGGTGCGCACCGCGGCCCGCATGCTCGCCTCGACGTCTCCGGCCCGGGCCAGGCCGGCCTGGAGGCTGCTGAGCAGATCCTG
Organism: Desulfatitalea tepidiphila; assembly: GCF_001293685.1. Taxonomy (NCBI): domain Bacteria; kingdom Pseudomonadati; phylum Thermodesulfobacteriota; class Desulfobacteria; order Desulfobacterales; family Desulfosarcinaceae; genus Desulfatitalea; species Desulfatitalea tepidiphila. Next base: position 111,816 of record NZ_BCAG01000007.1, read on the forward strand.
CATGGTGGTCTGCATGATGTCCAGCAGCAGCACCTCCTTGCCTTTGTAATGGTAATAGATGCTGGCCTTGCGGATATCGCAGCCCCTGGCGATTTCGCTGATGCTGGTGGCAAAATACCCTTTTTGAAAAAACAGGTCGATGGCCACCTGCTTGATCGTCTCTTTCATGGAACTCATGGGGCGTTGTCTTTCCAATCCAAATGGCGACAATGGGAATACAATTACAACAACTTGAAAATATTTGAATATGTCTTTTTATCCGCAGCCTACCGTCCGGTCGGTAGATCCAAGTTCACTTTAGCCACTCCCGGGACCGCTTGTCAAGCGATCAAAACGCATCCCAGCGACTCTAACTGGATGCTATTCTATTTATGATACCCGGCGTGGGTGGGACAGGTGACCGATGCCACACGCCAAGCGGTCAAGTGCCGCTAAAATGCACGGCGGGCCACCCAGAAACTCGCTGCGCTCAAACAGTCTGGGCCGCTTGTCCGCCGTTTGCATTCAACCGGCGCTAAACCGCATGGCTCACGTGGCCCTGGCCACCTGCCCCACCCATGCCTGCCATAGCCGTTGCAATGCGAATTTTTAATCAAACTCCCTATTTAATGCCTGCTCTTCAGGGTGAATCGATGCACTCGACTTTAGATCTTGACAGCCAGCCGGGGTAAAACGTAGGCTGCTTGAGCGCCCGCTCAGCAACCGCTGAGCGCCGGCCGTTCGGAAAGGGGAGATCACACCATATGGCCATTAAAAACAGCGCCTTCGAAGAGATTCCGACCCACGTCAAGGATCAGGGCCTGGTCGAACGCCGGCGCACCCAGATTGCGGACGCGGCCGTCGAGATGTTCCTCGAGCGCGGTTTTCACAAAACCACCACGCGGCAAATCGCTCGCGCAGCCGGTATTTCCAACGGCCTTCTCTATGAGTATGTCTCCTCCAAGGAAGATATCCTCTATCTGGTCTGCACGCTGATCCATACGGAAATGCAGAATGCGGTGAGCGACGCGTTGACGCGCGCCGATGCGGGCATCCATCCGTTGGCCGCCGCGATCCGGGATTATCTTCGGGTATGCCACCGCATGGGCGATCACATTCTGCTCATCTACCAGGAGACCCAGTCTCTGCCGGCAAAATGGCGCAAGGTCGTTTTGGAAAACGAAATCCGCATTACCGAACTTTTCGCCGATGTGCTGCGGCAACTCGTTAAGACGGGGGAGCTTTCGGCCATGGACCGCGACACCCTCGACCTGATCGCCCACAACATCTCGGTGTTAGGCCATATGTGGGCCTTCCGGCGCTGGTTTCTGGCCGGCCGTTACACCATTGACGATTATATCCGCATGCAGACCGAATTCATCCTGGCCCGCTGCCGGGAAGCCGGTTCAGAGCAGCCGACCGGGCTACCGGGCAAGACCCCCGACGAGATACCGAATTGACCCACAAGACAGCGAATTTCATCGCAAGGGACATGGCAGGCGTGGGCGGGGCAGGTGGCCAAGGCCACCTGCTCCAACCACGCCGGTTTAATTGATGGCATTCAGTTCGAATAGCTGGGCCTGCGGTTAGTTTCTTGAAAAACGCGCTGAACACTGGTAAGAGATGTTCAACCCGCTCGACGATGGTCGGAAGTGTTCCCTGCTGGTTTGGCGCACCACACTGGGAAAATAATACCATAAAGATTGGGTATCGCGATTTATATGCGGACCGGCGGTTTCGGGTCAAACAGAGTAGGCTTTGAAATATTGTTATTTATATCAATATGATATAAATAAATTGGTCAAATAGCAGCCAATAATATCACCGGCATGTTTTTTGCTGATTAGCGGGTTTAACGCTGGGTGGAAAGGTGATGAAGTATGGATCAGGGCTCAATGGTTACATACAGAGATTTTCGCCGAAAAATGGACGGCTTGTGCGGTATCGTCGAAGGATTGGTGCAAGGCAAACCCAACTATGTTCTGGTGCGTTGGGCTGGGAATTACAGCCAGAGCGAAGAGTGCGTTTCGGACCTCGAAGAAGTTTGAGCACCAAACCGTGAACCTTCCGATATCGCTGATAAGATCGAATCCGGGATAAATGGTGAAAATCAACCGCGAAACGGCGGCAGACAAATTCTTCGGCTTAAACTGAAGTCTAAAGCAGAAGGGCCGGTTGTCTCAGCGACAATCGGCCCTTCTGCTTTTTATCCTTCGGAAATCGAATCTACTTTTTCTTGGGATGGCAATCCGTGCACTTTTGCGGCGCAGCCTTGGTGTTGTTGTCTTTGTTGTATTTCTTGTGGCACCCGATGCAGTTTTCATGCAACGCGTTCGCGTGATACGCCAACTTCTCCTTTTTGGACAATCCCTTGGCGTTCTTGCCTTTCAACTCGCCGGGCTTGTTGTGACATTCGAAACAGCTCTTAACCGGGTCGCCGTCCTTCAAGTTGTTCAACGGCTGGCCCTTGTCGTCATGGTGACACTCCCCGCAACCGATCTTGTAATCGGTGCTGTGTTTCATGTGGGAAAAGACGACCTGGGTCTTGGTTTTCTCGTAGGGCGTCGCCATCTTGATCACGTCCGGCGCGGTGGCCGCATAAAGACCGGCCGCCGCGAACATCACCAATGCCAGTGCAGCGATGACCATCAATGCCAATGAACGCTTTTTCATCAATTGTTCACCTCCTTTGGAATGGGTATCCTGTAGGCTTGCCTACCAGGGGTTCTATCAACTCCGTTGTTGGCTGTCAACGGCGTGGCCTCCCACCACCGGTTCCGGCAATGTCCAAAAACGGCTACTCGGCGCCCTCCGTGCCCGCGGTTTGCGGCCCCTCCTCCGTATCTTCCGCCACCTCCTTTTTACGGCCGAAGATGCGCGCCCCGAATATACTCAATTCGTAGAGCAGCATCATGGGCACGGCCATGAGCACCTGGGACACCACGTCGGGAGGCGTAAGGATCGCGGCCGCTACGAAAAAAAGCAGGATGGCATACTTGCGATAGCGCTTGAGCATGTCGACCGATACGATGCCCAGCTTCGCCAGGAAGGTCAGCACCAGCGGTAATTCAAAAGCCACACCGAAGGCCAGCAGCAGCTTCGAGGCGAAGCCCAGGTACTCTTTCATGGAGGGCATGGGGCGAATATTGTCACTGGCGAAGCTGAGAAAAAACTCGAAACCGAGTGGAAAGACCACAAAGTAGCCGAACAAGGCGCCGCCCAGGAAAAATATGGTGGAAAGAAACAGGATGGGCAGCACCATCCGCCTTTCCTTGTCGTAGAGTCCTGGAGCCACAAACATCCAGAATTGATAGAGCAGATAGGGTGAGGCCACCATGATCCCGGAAATAAAGGCCGCCTTCAAAAAGGTGAAAAAGGCTTCGGGCAGATTGGTATAGATCAGGTGATCGCCCTCATTCATCACCTTGATCAGCGGCAGGGTGAGGACCTCAAAGATCTTTTCCTTGAAAGCATAAGAAAGCAGAAAGCCGATGGTCACGGCAATGAAGGATTTGATCAGACGAGAGCGCAGCTCCTCGAGATGGGCGGTAAACGGCTGTTTCTCCAAGTCGGTCATCGGGCGTCGCCCCCCCCGGACTTGGCTGTTGAATTGTCGACCGTTTTCGATCCGCCTTCCCCGCCGGGGTCATCCGGCTCCTTTTCGAGTTTGGCCAGGGCGATCTCTTCCGGAGTGGACTCTTTGGTGCCCGCGGGCGCTGCGCCGGATGCATCCAGCGGCCGGGTATCGATATCATCGAACGATCGCCGCAGGTCCTGATTGACCTCCTTCATGCTCTGGCGCACTTCGTCCAGACCGGTCTCCTGCTCGATACTCTGCTTGAGATCGTTGGTGGCGCGCTTGAACTCCCCCATGGCCCTGCCCAGGGATTTGGCCAGATCGGGCAGCTTCTTGGGGCCGATGACGATTAGCGCCACGGCCAGTATAAGCAGCAGTTCCGGCATGCCGATTCCGAACATGGAAGGACTCCTTTATGCTGTGATCGTCTCACGGCCGCCCAGCAACACAGGCCCCATGCCGTAAGCATTCTCTTGTATGGTTTTTCTCCAACCTTGTCAAGCGGAACCTGAGCTTGAAAGTCATTCTAATAATATGAAATTATTTGAAATATACTCTTTTATGGCGCCGTCGGCATGGGCTTTAGCACCAGAAAATAAAGCCGGCCGTGGTGCTTGAGGTGGCCGGCGGCGGCTTCGGCGCGCACCCCATGCCCCCAGAAAAAGTCGGCCCGGCCAGCGCCGGTGATGGCGCTGCCGGTGTCCTGGGCCAGCACGAATCCATGGTGGGCCTGCCAGTCCACGATCCGTCCACTTTCGTCCACCCGGGGCGTTGGCAGCGCATCGATATAGGCCAGGGCCGCCAGGGGAAACAAGCCACGATCCACGGCCAGCGATCGGTTGGGCGTCAGCGAGACGCCCAGGGCGCCCAGCGGTCCCTGGTCGATGGCGCGGAAGAAAATAAAGCGCGGATTGTGGTTCATGATGGCATCGGCCTCCTCGGGATGGGCCTTCAGATAATCCCGGATCGCCTGCATGGACATCTTGTCCTTGCTGATTTTGCCCTGGTCGATGAGCAGGCGGCCGATGCTCCGGTAGGCATGGCCGTTGGATCCGTCAAAATGGATATCGAGCATCTTCCCATCCTCGAACAGCACCTTTCCGGAGCCTTGCACCATCAGGTTGAACAGATCCACCTCGTCGCTCAACCAGGCGATGGGCGCAGCCTTGCGATCAAAATCCCGCTCCTGTCGGATCTGCCCCCGATCCGGATAGGGCACCACCGTGCGACCGGTATAGCGCCCGACGATACGGCGGCCTTTGAGATCCTGGGCAAACAGGGAAAGATCGATCTCCACCAGGTCGGCCGGCCGGGAGTGGACGGGCACCGGAAATCGATCCGAGGGGACCCGACTGCCCCGCACGATCGGCTCGTAATAGCCGGTGAACAACACATCTCGCTGCTTGTTGCGTCCGACGGCCTGGTAGACGTGGAAACGCTCGCCGATCATGCGGCTCAACCGGACGGCCGTGGGCCGCTGGGCGATCAGATCGGCAAAGGTTTCCAGGGATCGAATCAGGTGAGCCACCGTGTACCCATCGGTGCCGAAATAGACGATGTGCCCGGGCGGCCGTTTGCGCAGATAGAGCAGGCTCATGGCGATGCCGCGGGCCAACTGGTCGTAGGCCGCATCGTCGATGAACACGGGGCTGTCGCCCGGTGCAATGCGCACCAGCGCCGTTTCGCGGGTGATGGGTCTCGGCGCGCAGGCCGCCAGGAGGCCCAACACCAGCAGAACGGCGCCCAGGCGCACCGCCATCGATTTTCCAGAAGGAAAGGACAGGATTGTCATAGGGATCGCTTATTCCGGTTGGCGGGCACGGGACTATTTCGAAGCAGGGTCATCGCGGGTCCAGGTACCGCTCTTGCCTCCGCTTTTCTCCAAAAGCACGATATCGGTAATGGTCATGGCGCGGTCATAGGCCTTGCACATGTCGTAGATCGTCAAGGCGGCGGCCGCTGCGGCCGTCAACGCCTCCATCTCGATACCGGTCTGGGCCGTGACACGCACCACGGCCTCGATGCGGATGGCCGCACCCGAAGGTTCGGGAAAAAAATCGACCTGGGCGTGGGTCAGGTTCAACGGATGGCACATGGGGATCCAATCGGCCGTCCGTTTGGCCGCCATGACGCCGGCAATGCGCGCCGTCTCCAGGACATTGCCCTTGCGGACGCCCTGATCGCGGATCATCGTAAAGGTGTCCGGCTGCATGTGGATCACGGCCTGGGCCCGGGCCGATCGGCTGGTGACCGGTTTGGCGGTCACATCCACCATGCGAACGCGTCCCTGGTCATCGATATGGGTCAGCTCGCCCATGGCGTCTCCTATTCGGAAAAGTGTTCGGTCTTTTTGGTCGCTTTGCTCTTGATGGCATTGAGGGTTTCACTCAATGCGGCAATCACGTTTTCGCGGATGTCGCCGGCCACCACCAGTCCCATCACATCGTCGCCGACCTTCAACTCCCGGTCGGCGTTGATTTGAACAAGGATCTCGACGACACCCGGAAGGGCCTTTTTTTCCTCGATGATCTGCTCCAGGCGCCGTTCGTCCACGGCCACGCGCAGCCCGCGCACGGCCCGGCCATCCCGGGAAGTGGCCCTGACCACGCCTTGGTGGCACAACACCATGCCGACCTTTTCGTATGCGGGATGAGTTTTGAGCTGTTCGAGCAGGCTATTGAAATCCATGGGTTCCTCCTTTGATCAAATGCCTAAAAATACGAAGCAGTGGCCGAAAACCTTGTCATCCGCCGGATTAACGGTTTGGTCCACCGGCAGGGTTCAAATCCTGCGCGGCGACGCGTCGGGTGCGAATCCGGGATAAAAACCGATCGAATCGCCACTCCCCGGATGCCAGGAGTTGGGTCAACGGCCGCAGGGCCCGCTTGCCATAAATGCCCGGCAGCGCCACGCATGTTTGACCCGACTCGTGCAGCACGGCATCCCAGCGGGACTCGAGCGCCTTCATCAACGGCTCGACGCCATCCGATGTCACCGGGTCGACGGCTGCGGCCACGATAATGTGGGGGTGACTCGCGCTGAAGAGCCCGGCGTGAATGCCGCTGAGCAGCCCCGGCGGTCTATAATGATCGCGGACGATCATCGCATCCCAAGCCAGGCATGCGGATGGATCGGCCGCCACCACGATGAATTCATCGAACAGTGATGCCATCACGGCAGCCGCCTCGGTCCAACCGGGAACCGGAATGGAGGACTGCGGACGTTCACGAGCGGCGTCTGGATCCAGGTCGCGGTGGTCTGCGATGAGAACGCCGCTGATCGCGTATCGGTTCATGGGTGAATCCACTTTACGGCCGGCTGAGCCTTTCGGCGATGTCGCTGCTCAGGGAGGCCAGAAGCCGGCTCTGGGCGGCCGTCAAGTCGGCATAGCTGCCGCCGGCCGCGGCTTCTTCCAAATGGACGGTCCATGTTTCGGGGGATTGCCGGTCGTCTTGCCGGACCAGAGTGACCGCGGCAAGCAGGCGCACCGCGTTTCCGGAGCCGGCCTCGAAGCGGTAGATGTCCATGCGGAGGGTGACATCGGGTTGAAAGTCGCCGGGCCACGGCAGGCGTGCGATGCGCCGCACCCCGGTGAGGGTCATCAGGTTTTCGATCAGGACCCGCTGGATCTCGTCCTCCAGCGCGCCGGCCCAGCGGTGGTATTCGTCGACGCGCAGCCGGTTGGGCTGGGGACGGATGACGATCTGGGGCCGGTCGAGATAGGCCGGCAGGGTCACCCGACCGATACCGATGGCTGGGTCGTGCTGGAAAAGGGTGATCGATCCGGATGGATCGCCGGCCACGGCCTCGAGGCCATAAAAGGTGACGGCCGACGAAGAGGTGGTGCAACCCGTTGCCATCCAGGCCAGCAGCAGGGCTGACAAGACGTAAAGACCGGCGCGCATGTTCACGGCTGTGGATCTCCTTTCCCGAAAACGAGGGCTTCCGGATTGCGCTGCAGATAGTCGGCCAGAACGGAAATCGCCTGGGCGGCCTTGGCCAGCTGCTTCATCAGCGTCTGCAGCTCATAGGTCAGCGGCCCGGAACCGCTGGCCAGATGTTCGGCGGCGGTCATGGCCCGTTCGGCCTCTGTGAGGGTGCGATTCAATTGTACCAGCGCCTGGTCGATCTTGGGCGCGGTGTCCTGGTTCAGCCCGGCGGTGAACCGGCTGATCTGATCCAGGCTGCGACGCAGGCCGCGGATCGCTTCGACCAGGTCTTCGGAACCGACCAGGGTATTGATATTCTTGAGGCTCTGGCTCAGGTCGCGGCCGATCTGCGCCACCGGCACCTTTTCCAGTTCACCGGCGAATCGGGCCAGACTGGCGGCGATCTCTTCAGTGGATCCGGGCACCGTGGGAATTACCGCGAAGGGCCCGTTGTGCATCAACCTGGCCCGAGGCGCCTCCGGATCCATGCTCAAATTGACGAACATCTGGCCGGTCAACAACGATCCGGTACGCAATTGGGCCCGCAGCCCCTTGGCGATCAATTTGGCGATCATCGCTTCGCCGTCGCCGTTCATATGGCCCTTCACATCGATGCGGTCCGGTTCGATGGCCAGGAGCACGGGAATCCGAAACTGCAGGTTCTTCTGGTCGAACTCCAGCCGGATGTTCACCACCTCGCCCACCTTGATACCGCTGAACTCAACGGGGGCATGCTTCTTGAGGCCGCGCACCGCTTCGTCGAAATAGGCCACGATGTAGTGGCGCTCCGTATACTGGGGATCATCGATCTGGTCCTTGCTGGCGTACAAATGAAACGTGTGCCGCTCGTCGGCCACATCGCCGGGTTTCAGGTTGGTCGGGGTCTCATAGGCGATGCCGCCGATCAACAGGGTCATTACCGATTCGGTGTTGAGTTTGACGCCGTCGGCGCCCATGGAGACGTTCAGGCCGCTGGCATCCCAGAAGCGGGTGTTCTTGTGCACCCGGTCGTGGTGAGGGTCGTTGATGAAGACGCGGATATCCACCGCGGAGCCGTCCTCGGTCATGTGGTAGCTGACCACCTGGCCCACCCGGATCTGGCGATAGTAGACCGGCGACCCGATGTCCAGGGAGCCCAACCGCTCGGCCCTGAGATTGAAATAGCCGCCCGGCGTGTCCATGGTCACCGCCGGGGGCGTCTCCAGCCCCACGAAGGTGCTGGCCGGCTTGCCCGGCTGCCCGGGGTCCATGCCGATGTACGCACCGGAGAACAGGGTGCTCAAGCCCGACACCTGGCCGGCCGCCACCCGGGCGCGCACCACCCAGAAACGGGTGTTTTCGGTCAGATAGTCTTCGATATCCTTGACCATTTTGGCGGTCACAGTCACTTCCTTCAGGTCTTTTCCCAGGCGGATGGCCTCGACCCGGCCAATTTCGACCTCCTTGTAACGGATCTTGGTTTTTCCGGCCTCCAGCCCTTCGGCGGTATGGAAGGCGATACGGATAGTGGGGCCGGCCTCGGTGATGGCCTTGACGGCCAACCCCACGCCCACCAGGGCGGCCACGAGGGGGATGAGCCAGATCAGTCCGAACCGCTTATCGGGCCGGATCACCGCCTGGGGTACATGTTCCAGACCGGAAGAGGCCTCTTTTTCCGCATCGCTCATTCGTGTTTCTCCATGACATCCCAGATCATCCGCGGATCGAAACTGTTGGCTGCAAACATGGTGAGCACTACCACGGCCCCGAAAAAAACAGCCCCCAATCCAGCGTCGATATCGGCCAGACGCCCCAGGTTCAACAAGGCGACCATCACCGCAACCACATAGATATCCACCATGGACCAGCGGCCGATGGCTTCTATGATGCGATAAAGGCGGGTGCGCTCCTGGGGATGGCGACGGGACCGCCGCTGGACCGAAATCAGCAGGTAGCCCAGCACCACCAGTTTCAAGGCCGGCACCACCACACTGGCCACGAAGATGATCAGCGCGATGTGCCAGCTGCCGGTGCGCATGAAATAAAAGACGCCGCTGAGGATCGTATCGGCCTGGCTTTTTCCCAGGTAGGTCATATGGGTCACCGGCAGCACGTTGGCCGGGACATACAGCACGAGGGCCGCAATCACCAGGGCCCAGGTGCGAGCCAGGCTGCTGGGCTTGCGCCGGTGCAGGCGGGCGCCGCAACGCGGGCAGACCGGGCGGGCGGTAAGCTCCTGACCATCGAGCCGGGACAGCAGGCCACAGACCTGGCAGCAGGCCAGGCCCGCCTTTTGGGCCGTCAACGGCACGACGACATACGTCAGGGGGTAATCTTCACGCGGTCCCATACGATGTCCGGATCCAAGGATGCGGCCGTGGCCGCGACGACGAAAATTAGGGCCAGAAAGGCATACAGAGCAGCGCCCGGAATCACCGTCGCCATGCCGGCCAGCTTGACGATGGAGACGAGAATGCCCAGCAGAAACACCTCGGTCATACCCCACGGCTGCAAGGCTCGGATCACGCGAAAGACGCCGGCCATGCCCCAGGGTGTGCGATCGAACTTGAGCGGCAGCAGCATGTAAATCAGCCCGGTCAATTCCAGCAGGGGAAAAGCGATGCCGGTGGCCATCACCAGCAGGGCGATGGGCACCATGCCCTGGCGGTAAAGTTCCATCACGCCAGTCACCAGATTGGTCTCCTGGGTCTGTCCTTCGAATTTGAGGGTCAGAAACGGACTCAGGTTGGCGATGATGAAAAGAATCAGACCGCATACGGCCATGGCCAAAGTGCGATCGAGACTGTTGCGGCGGCTGCGGTAGAGGACGGTCCCGCAACGCGAACAGGTGGCCACACCAGCCGGCGGCAGCGGCTGCCGGCGGTGAAGCAGATCGCAATCATGGCATGCTATATAGGAATTCAATGTCTTACACTATGATCTTCCAATGAAGCCGGGTGAGAATATGATGCCCTTATACGGCACTTTTCAACATTTTGTAAAGCTGCCGCTCGTTTTCGCCGCATGCTTTCAGGAGCGGCGCGACCTCGGCCGGATCGGTTCCATTCTTGCTTTTGACGATGCGGGCGCATGCCAGCGCAAAGTCGCGCCAGGCATCGCCGGCGGCGGTCATGCGGGCCGAGGCCTCCTGCAGGGCCGGCCATCCGGTGATCTGGTAAGCCTCCTGCAGAAACGACGCATACATGAAACGAAACCCGCCGCCGCCGGTGCCGATCTCCTCCTGCATGCGCACGATGTTGCCCAAAAACAACCGCGTGTACCGCCCATCCCCCCGGGCCGACAGGCGCGTTACGCGCCGGGCCAGGTGGTTGATGCCTTTGACGCCGATCCAGGGCACCGGCGCATAGAGCATCATGTTCACCGTCTTTTTGATCGCCTTTCGGATCAATTTGACCAGATCCAGATCCTCGGCTTCCGGCACCTCGATCGGATAGTGGGTCAGCCCCTGGGGGGCGCTCAGTCCCTTGGCAAAGCGGGCCAGTTTCAAATCGGCGGCCTTGATGCGCTGGATTTTGTCAAAGACCGGGTCGCTGACCAGGTATTCGTCCTCCTGCCTGCCCACCACGATGATGTTGTGCGCGTTGAACTGAAAGCGCATCTCGGGTGGGAAGTAGGTGGTGTGGTAGGCTGAGGTCTGAAGTCCGACCAGTTGACTGGCGGCCAGGTGATCGTCGAGCTCCTGCATGGCCTGGTCCGGATTTTTGTAGCGCTTTCGCAGATAGGCGGCGCCCAGGCGCTTGGGCAGGGTCTTGACGATATGGCCGGGGAACATGCGGTAGGACACCAGCGGCATGTTGCCGAACTTCATGAACGGCAGAAAGGCAAAACACAAAGCGCCGGAAAGGCCGAACACCATGGGTTCGGAGAGATGCAGGCCTTTGTGCTTCAACAAGGTGGACATGACACCGCTTTCGCAGTGGGCAAAGTGCTGGTGCTCAAAATCATGAATCAGGTTCAATATCGGTCGTCTCCTTAAAGTGCGTCAGGGCGCTCAGGTCGATGCGAAACAGGTCGGCATACTGCTGGAGCCGGGCAACGCTCAGTCTTTTAAATACCTTGGGCTTGAGGTGGCGCCGTATTTGCCACTGCCATAACCCCATGGAGCGAGCCAGGCTGGGCAGATCCATCAAGCGCCGGTAGAGAAAAAATTCGATGGGCGAGGTCTTACCCTGCAACACCCGCCGCTTGGCATCGGCGGCCAGGGCATCGAAATCCTCGAGCACATCTCGCAGCACCACCTCTTCCACGTCCCAGCCGCTCGTCGCGGTTTTGATATAGCGCCCGCGCTCGTCCACGGCATAGACCGCTTTGGTACCATAACCCTTGAAGGTTGGGTTGTCATCCTGTGGCACATCTTCTATTTTCATCGACTCACCCCGAACGTGCCGGCCATTCGAATGCCTTTACAGGCCCGTCGAATTGCCGTATAACGCCCTCGATATCTTTAATTACCAAGGATTTCAACATAAAATCGGTTTATCGATCCAGATGCGGCCCAGATGCGGCGCCCCAAACCGACCGCCGCCGGACCGAAAGCCTCAATCAACGTCAATCAATGTCAATCAAATAGATGAACGCGCCCTACGCCATCGAAGATGTGATACCCCACCGCGGGCGGATGCGCCTGATCGATACCATCCTCAGCGTGGATTCGGATCAGGCCGTCACCCAGGCGACGGTACGGGCCGACTGGCCGCTGATCACGCCGGACGGCGTCCATCCGATCATTCTGATCGAGCTGGCCGCCCAGACGGCCGCCGTCAGTTCGGGCCGGTCCCACGCGCAGGAACCGGATGGCGAGCAGCGGCCCGCCGGTGGATGGCTGGTGGGCATCAAACGGGCCGAATTTACCATTGACCGCATCCCCGTCGACACCTGCATCACCATTCGCAGCCAAAACCGCATAGCCGTGGATCAGTACCGGGAGATCAGTGCAGTGGCCAGTATCGGGGACCAACTCATCGGCGAGGTGCAGTTCCAGGTGCTCCAGGCAGGCAAAACCCAGTTCAGCGACCTCACCCCCACCTGATCCAATCCTTAAAAGCGACGCCTGTCCGCACCAGCCCACATATAGAAAATGCACTTTGAGAATATCATACTTCGGGAAGTATTACGCCGGTGGGGCCGCTGGGCGCTCCGCCCCTCACGCAACGTCGCGCAAGTGCCGGTAAGGTGCGCTCCGGACGGCCCGGAAACTCGCATGCGCTCAAACAGTCCGGGCCGCCCATCCTCCGCTGCACCCGACCGGCACTAACGCGACATGCGAATGAGGGAGCGGATCCCCCACCGGCCCCACCTCCACCCGTAAACCATGCAACACCATGAATTGCCAGACTCGTTAAGATTCACATTTGATGGTGATGTAAAAAGTCCTAGGTTCGCGATTCCCGTCATCCCAGCGAACGCCGGCATCCAGAAATAAGCAAATTAGCTCGAAATCAAAAATTTTAATGCAACTTTCATACTTTCCTATCTTCATACTTTCATACTTTTTTCCTATTCGATCCCGTAAGAAGACAATTTCCGCCGCAACGTATTGAGCCCGATCCCCAACGCCCTGGCGGCCTGGGACTTGTTCTGGTCCAGCATCTGGTAGACGTTCAGGATGTGCTCCTTCTCCACCTCGGCCAGTGGCCGCACGTGTCGACCGGCCCCATCGGCACCCGGTATTCTGGGCCGTTTGGGCAGCATGCGCAAATGCTCGGGCAGATGCACCAGGTCAATGGGTTTGTTCTGGGCCAGGTTGACCGCCGATTGGATGATCGATTTGAGCTCCCGCACGTTGCCCGGCCAGGCATAGGCCATGAGCCGTTCCAGGGCAGCGGCCGTCAGTCGACGTTTGCCCGTAGGCATCTCCTCGTATTTGGCCAGAAAGGCATCGGCCAGCAAGGGGATGTCATCAGGTCGTTCGCGCAAGGGCGGCAGGTGCAGCCAGCCGCCGCGGATACGGTAATACAAGTCCTTGCGGAACGCCTTGCGGGCCATCATGCGGTCCAGATCCTCGTTGGTGGCCGCGATGAACCGCAGGTCCACACGGGTGCGCTCGCTGCTGCCCACCCGCGAAAACTCGCCCTCCTGCAGCACCCGCAGCAGTTTGCCCTGCAGCTCCAGGGGCAGATCGCCGATCTCGTCCAAAAACAAGGTCCCCTGGTGGGTGTGTTCCAGAAACCCGGTCCGTGACGCAGCAGCCCCGGTAAACGCGCCCCGGGTATGGCCGAAAAATTCGGCCTCGAAAAGGTTGGCCGATATGGAAGCCATGTTGATCGGCGTAAACGGGAATTGAGCCCGGCCGCTGGCATTGTGGATCGCCCGGGCCAGCAGCTCCTTGCCGGTGCCGCTCTCGCCGGTGATGAGAATCGGCACGCTGCTGGCCGCATGCAGTTCCGCCTCCTTGAGGATGCGGCGCATGGCCGGCGATTGGGTGATGATGGGTTCGAACGGCACGGGATTGACCAGTTCGGGATGGGCCTGGCCCTTTTCCAGATCCAGAATATCCAACAGGCGTTTGCGCTCCAGGGCGCGCGGCAGGGTGAGCGCCAGCACATCCCTGGCCACCGGCTTGACCAGATAGTCGTAGGCGCCGCGCCGCAGGCAATCCACAGCCGTGCGCGCCTCGTTGATGGCCGTGACCATGATGCACTCGGTGCCCGGACTGGTATTCTTGATGTGGTCGAGCAGGGCCATGCCGTCCATTTCGGGCATGGTCATGTCGATGAGGGCCAGATCGAAGGGCTCGCCCTTTTCAAAGGCCGCCGCCGCCGCCATCGGGTCGTCCATCAGATGCAGATCGGTGTATCCCAGATCGCGCAGTTTGCCGGACAGAAGCTCGAGATAATCGCTGTCGTCATCGATCAAAATAATCGGATTGCTCATGTTGCCACCTGAATTAATGGAAGGGTCGGCTGGGCCCACTACGCCATTATGGAGCTTTTGGAACGGACTGTTCCAAAATGGCATGTTTATCTACAACCTATTCATTCATTTATATAAACTGAACATTGCGCTCCATTTTGGCACAATCCATTTCCCCCGGGGCTGCTGGATCAAACGCCTCCGCCGAGAGTCCCGTATATCATCAAGATCTTGTAATTTTTGATAATCCATCTTAACCGATGGCTTTATCCCAATTTGGCATATCTGTTGCAGAATTTCAATCAGATAGATCGAGTGGGTACATTTTCCTTCAGAGCGTCATTGCCTTCCGCCCCGGGCGGAATTTCGACGAATCATGTGTATCGATCAGACCAACAACATCTTACAGGGGAATAAAGATGCAATCAGAAAAACCGTCCGATGAAAAAAAGAGTGTGGTGGGATCCGTCATGGTGGTCGGCGGCGGCATTGCCGGCATTCAGGCCTCCCTGGATCTGGCCGATTCCGGTTACCTGGTCAAGATGGTGGAGAGCAAGTCCGCCATCGGCGGCGTCATGGCGCAGCTCGACAAGACCTTTCCCACCAACGACTGCTCCATGTGCGTGATTTCGCCCAAGCTGGTCGAGGCGGGCCGCCACTTGAACATCGACCTGTTCACCACCACCGAGGTGGAGAAGGTCGAAGGCGAGGCCGGCAACTTCAAGGTCACCCTGCTGCAGCGGCCGCGTTACATCGAACTGGACAAATGCACGGCCTGCGGCGAGTGCGCCAAGGTGTGCCCCATCGACGTGCCCAACACCTTCGACGAGGGGCTGCGGGAGCGCAAGGCGGCCTTCAAGCTCTACCCCCAGGGCATGCCCAGCGCCTATGCCATCGACAAGCGCGGTACCGCGCCCTGCAAGGCCACCTGTCCGGCCCACGTGAGCATCCAGGGCTACATCGCCCTGATCAATGACGGCCGCTACAAGGAGGCCCTTAAGCTCTTCAAGCAGGATCACCCCTTTCCCGGCGTGTGCGGCCGAGTCTGCCACCATCCCTGCGAGGGCCAGTGCACCCGCAACGACGTAGACCAGCCGCTGGCCATCCGCGAACTGCACCGCTTCCTGGCCGACTACGAGCGCAGCAGCGGCGAAACCTACGTCCCCGAAATCAAGGAAGAGAAGCGCGGTGAAAAGATCGCCGTGATCGGCTCGGGCCCGGCCGGCCTCACCGCGGCCTACTACCTGACCCTCAAGGGCTATCCGGTGACCATCTTTGAGAAGCTGCCCGAGCCGGGCGGCATGATGCGCGTGGGTATTCCCGAGTACCGCCTGCCGCGGGACATCCTGGCGGCCGAAATCGACACGATCCGCCAGATGGGTGTGGAGATCAAGTGCGGCGTTGCCTTCGGCCAGGACGTCACCTTCGACAGCCTTAAAAAAGAGGGCTTCAAGGCGTGCTTCATGGCCATCGGGCTGCACGGCGGCCGCAGGCTGGGCGTGGAGAACGAAGACGCCGCGGGCGTGCTCCAGGGCGTGGATTTCCTGCGCGACGCGGCCATGGGCAAGGAGGTCAACATCGGCGAGGAGGTGATCGTGGTGGGCGGTGGCAATGTGGCCATCGACGTGGCCCTGACCGCCAAGCGCAAGGGAGCTAAAAAAGTCACTCTGATCTGCCTCGAAAAGCGCGAGGAGATGCCGGCCTGGGAGCACGAAATCCAGGAGGCCCTGGAGAGCGAAATCGAGATCGTCAACAGCTTCGGTCCCAAAAACTTTTTCATCGATAAGAATAAAAAGGTTTCGGGTATCGAATTCAAGACCTGCACGGCGGTGTTCGACGAAAACCGCCGCTTCAACCCCCAGTACGACGACAATGCCTGCCAGCCGTTCTTCGGCGACACGGTGATTATCGCCATCGGCCAGAGCACCGATACCACCGGCCTCAAGGAGCAGGGCGTGGTCCTATCGCGCCCCGGCGGCCTGGAGGCCGATCGCCTCACCCTGCAGACCCCTATGGAGTGGGTCTTTGCCGGCGGCGACGCCTTCTACGGCCCCAAGTCGGTGGTCGAGGCCGTGGCCTGCGGCAAGGAGGCGGCCGAGAGCATCCATCGCTACGTCAACGGCCTGGACCTGAAAGAGGGCCGCGAGAAGACGTGGGAGTTCGTCAAACCCGAAACCGCCTACGAAGAGAAGAAGGCGCGCGTGCCGGTGCGCTGCCTCGATCCGGCGGCGCGGGAGTGCAACTTCATGGAGGTCTCGTTCGGGTACGATGAAGAAGAGGCCAAGCTCGAAGCCGAGCGCTGCCTCAAGTGCGGCATCTGTTCCGAATGCTACCAGTGCGTTGAGGCCTGTCTGGCCAAGGCGGTCAACCACAACATGCTGCCCAAGCGCACCGAGGTGGAGGTGGGGTCGATCATCCTGGCCCCGGGCTTCACCCCCTACGATCCCAGCAAGCACGAGTACTACAGCTATGCCAATCACCCCAACGTGGTCACGGCCCTGGAGTTCGAGCGCATCCTGTCGGCCTCGGGCCCCTTTCAGGGCCACCTGATGCGGCCCTCGGACCACAAGGAGCCGGAAAAGATCGCCTGGCTGCAGTGTATCGGCTCACGCGACATCAACAAGTGCGACCACAGCTACTGTTCGGCCGTGTGCTGCATGTACGCGGCCAAGCAGACCGTCATCGCCAAGGAGCACAGCGACAAGGATCTGGATACGGCCATTTTCTTCATGGACATGCGCACCTATGGCAAGGATTTCGAACGCTACTACATGCGCTGCAAGGATGAAAAGGGGGTGCGCTTCGTACGCTCCAGGGTGCACACCATCGACCCGGTGGAGGGCGACAACCTGCGCCTGCGCTACGTAAACGAAGAGGGTGAACTGATCGAAGAGCTCTTCGATATGGTGGTGCTCTCCGTGGGCCTGGCGCCCAACGAGGATGCCATCCGCCTGGCCGGTACCCTGGGCGTCGAGCTCAACGGCCACAAGTTCGCCAAGACCAAAGACCTGGCGCCGGTGGCCACCAACCGGGAAGGCATCTTTGTGTGCGGCGTCTTCCAAGGCCCCAAGGACATTCCCCAGTCGGTCATGGAAGCCTCGGCCGCGGCGGCCGCGGCGGCCAAAAATCTGGCCGAGGCGCGTGGCACGCTCATCCGCGCCAAACAGCTGCCGCCCGAGCTGGACGTGAGCGAACAGGCGCCGCGCGTCGGCGTCTTCGTCTGCAACTGTGGTATCAACATCGGCGGCGTGGCCGACGTGCCGGCTGTGCGCGAATATGCCAAAACCCTGCCCCACGTGGTGCACGTGGAGGACAACCTGTTCACCTGCTCCCAGGATACCCAGGACAAGATGAAAGAGGTGATCAAAGAGCTGGGCATCAACCGCGTGGTGGTGGCCTCGTGCTCGCCGCGCACCCACGAACCCCTGTTCCAGGAGACCATCCGCGAGGCCGGGCTGAACAAATACCTGTTCGAGATGGCCAACATCCGCGACCAGAACACCTGGGTCCACATGAACAACCCCCAGAAGGCCACGGAAAAGGCCAAGGACCTGGTGCGCATGGCCGTGGCCAAGGCCGCCTACGTGGAGCCCCTGCACCAGGTCAGCCTGGATGTGCAGCAAGCCGGACTGGTGATCGGCGGCGGCGTGGCCGGCATGGAAGCGGCCCTGGGGTTCGCGGACCAGGGGTTCCAGACCTACCTGGTGGAGCGTTCCGACCGGCTGGGAGGCAATGCCCTGTGGCTGCGGGCTACCTGGCAGGGTGAACCCGTCAAACCCTATCTGGAGGCACTAATCGATCGGGTGACCCGCCACGACAAGATCCGCCTCTTCCTGAACAGCGAGGTGATCGAAACCACGGGCATCCTCGGAAATTTCAACTCGACCATCGCCGTGGCCGGCGACCGCATGACCACGGTGGCCATCGATCACGGGGTGACCGTTCTGGCCACCGGCGGCAAGGAGTATACGCCTACCGAGTACATGTACGGCCAGCATCCCGATATCCTGACCCACAAGGAGATGGACGAGGCCATGACCGCCGGCGACGCGCGCATCGGCGCCGCCGAGAGCGCCGTATTCATCCAGTGCGTGGGATCACGCACCCCCGAGCGGCCTTCGTGCAGCCGCATCTGCTGCACCCACAGCGTCAAATCGGCCATCGCCCTCAAAGAACAGAAACCGGAGATGAATGTCTTCATCCTCTACCGCGACGTGCGCACCTACGGCTTCCGCGAGGATCTGTACCGCAAGGCCCGTGAAAAGGGCGTGATCTTCATCCGCTTCGATCTGGAAGCGGCACCCCAGGTGAGGGTGGACTGCAACACCTTGAGCGTCACCGTCAAAGATCACATCCTGGGCCGGCCCATCGAGCTCAACCCGGATCTGCTCATTCTGGCCACGGCCGTTCTGCCCAACGCCAACAAGGACGTCTTCGAACTGTTCAAGGTGACCGCCAATGCCGAGGGGTTCCTGGTCGAAGCCCATGCCAAGCTGCGACCGGTGGACTTTTCATCGGAAGGCATCTTCATGGCCGGCCTGGCTCACTATCCCAAATCCATCGATGAAACCATCGCCCAGGCCCAGGCCGCCGTGTCGCGTGCCTCCACCATCCTGAGCAAGGACCACATCTGGGTGGGCGGCGTCATTGCCGTGGTCGACCCCGACCGCTGCGCGGTCTGCCTGACCTGCGTGCGCACCTGTCCCTACCATGTGCCATATATCGGCAAGGAGGGCTATGCGGTCATCGATGCGGCCGGATGTCAGGGCTGCGGCATGTGCGTCTCCGAATGCCCGGGCAAGGCCATCACGCTGAAACACTTTACCGATCAGCAGTTGATCGCCAAAACCGATGCCCTGTTTGCCGAATGCCTCGCGCGGTAGTAATGAATGACAAGGCGAAAATACCCCATGGGCATGGATGGTCCATGGGCCACTCATCACCAACAAGGGAAAGGAAGAGGCTATGAGTACAACCTACGAGCCACAAATTGTCGCCTACTGCTGCAAGTACTGCGCCTACGCAGCCGGCGATCTGGCGGGTTCCATGCGGCTCAACTATCCGTCCAACGTCAAAGTGATCCAGGTGCCCTGCACCGGCCGCGTGGATATTCTGCACCTGCTGCGGGCCATCGAGGACGGTGCCGACGCCGTCTATGTGGCCGGGTGAATGGAGGGTGAATGTCATTTCCTGGAAGGAAATCTCAAAGCCCGCCGCAAAGTCGAATATGTGAAACGAACCTTGAAACAACTCAACATGGACGAGGGACGCGTGGAGATGTTCAATCTCTCCTCGGCCCAGGGTCCGCGGTTTGCCGAAATCGCAACCGAAATGACCGAAAGGGCCAAAACGCTTGGACCGAGTCCGCTCAATCCGTGTGTGGAAAAAGTGTAAAACGTTAAGTGTTTAAGTTTGAAGTGAAGGAAGAGATCGATCGGGCAGGTGCGGCTCATTTATATAATGGACATCGTAAGGGCTGGGTTTGTCCCCGCCCGTGCGGCAGTACCAATGCCTTGAGTAAACGAAAAGGCAAACCGGCAAAACGAGGTGAATCATGATAGTTGCTGACCGAAAACCCCTGGAGGAGCTCCAGGCAATGATCGAGCCGTACAACAAAATTATGTTGGTCGGCTGCAAAGGATGCGTGACGGTGTGCAACGTCGGCGGGCTGAAGGAGGTCCAGATCCTGGCCTCCACGCTGCGGATCGCGCGCAAGGCCGCGGGACGGCCCGTCCAGATCGAAGAGCGCGTGCTCGAACGCCAATGCGACCCCGAGTATGTGGAGCAGCTGCGCGACAATTGCGATCAATTCGAGGCGGTGCTCTCCATGGCCTGTGGGGTAGGCCCCCAGTTTCTCTCCGAAGCGTTCCCCAGCCAGCGTTTCTTCCCCACCGTAAACACCACCTTCATGGGCGGTGCCACCCAACACGGCATCTGGGAAGAGCGCTGCGCCGGGTGCGGCAATTGCATCACCCACTGGTTCGACGGCATGTGCCCCATCGCACGCTGTTCCAAGAGCCTGCAGCACGGCCCCTGCGGGGGAAGCAACCACGGAAAGTGCGAAGTCTCCAAAGACATCGACTGCATCTGGGACCTGATCGTGCGCAAGAAAATCGAACAGGGACGCCTCGACGATCTGCGCAAGTACTGGGCGGCCAAGGATTGGCGCACGGCCCGTGACGGCGGCCCGCGCAAAAGCGTAAGGGAGGAGTTGGTAAAATGAGCGACAACGGCTTTAAATCCGGAAGCAACCTGGAGAAAGTGCTCAAGGCCGGCCACTTCGCCTTTACCGGTGAATGCGGCCCTCCCAAGGGCGCCAACCTGAAGCATTTGAACGAAAAGATGTCGCCCTTGCGCGGTGTGGTCGATGCCATCAACGTCACCGACAACCAGACCGCCGTGGTACGCATGTCCAGCAAGGCGGCCAGCGCCCTGATGGTCCAGGCCGGCCTGGAACCCAATTTTCAGATGGTGTGCCGCGACCGCAACCGCATCGCCATGCAAAGCGACATCCTGGGCGCATATGCCCTGGGCATCCGCAACATGCTCTGCCTCTCCGGCGACCACCAGAAGTTCGGCAACCATCCCGAGGCGAAAAACGTCTACGACCTGGACAGCATGCAGCTCATCGCCCTGGTCAAGCAGATGCGCGACGAAGGTAAATTCCTCAACGGCGAGGATATCGACGAGCCGCCCCGGATGTTCATCGGGGCCGCCAGCAACCCGTTTGCCGAACCCACCGACTTCCGCGTCTACCGGCTGGCCAACAAGATCGACGCGGGCGCCGATTTCATCCAGACCCAGTGCATCTACAACATGCCGCGTTTCCGCGAATTCATGAAACGGGCGGTGGACATGGGCCTGGCCGAGCGCGCCTACATCCTGGCCGGCGTCACACCCATGAAGAGCGCCGGTATGGCCAAGTACATGGCCAAGTTCGTGCCCGGCATGGATGTGCCGGCCGAGCTGATCAAGCGCCTGGAAGGCGCCGGCAAGGGCAAGATGGCCGAAGAGGGCATCAAGTTCGCCATCGAGCAGATCGAGGAGTTCAAGGAGATGGAGGGCGTGGCCGGCGTGCATTTCATGGCCATCGAGTGGGAACACAAGGTCCCCGAAATCGCCGAACGGGCCGGCATGCTGCCCAGACCCAAGGTCGATTAGCATCGTAAACCAGCACATCCCGTGAACCCGGCCTCGTCCCCCGCGGCCGCATGTTGTGGTGTCTACATCGATGGGTGCCTGAAAAATTGATTGCCGGACGGCGCCGTAGAAAGTTCAAGATCAAGGCGCGCGACATTCCGTGCCCTGCGGCGTACCGGCCGTGCGCCGCACACGCCACGAGATGAGCGCAACGCAGGTATTGGGCTTTATACGGTGCCGTCTCACGACGGACGGACCGGCCGCCGGGCCAACCATGGTTCCGTCCAAGCGTGGATATACCCCATGAACGTGAAAAAAAGGATATTGGTGGTGGATGACGAGCCCGACCATTGCGCCCTGGTCCAGCGCATCCTGGAAAGGGCCGGGTTCGAAGTGGAGGTGGCCTACGACGGGCGCGAGTGCCTGCAGAAAGTCAAGGCCAACCCGCCGGATGCCATCGTGCTCGACGTGGTCATGCCGGAACTCGACGGCCTAGTCGTCTGCAGGACACTGAAAAACGACAAGGCTTACTGCCACATCCCCATCATGATGCTTACCGCCGAAACCTCGCCGGTCACATCCACCCGCTTTTCCCGGGATCGCGGCACCTACGCGGAGGCCGACGAATTTCTGGCCAAACCGGCATCCGCCGAAGAGATCACCCGCACCCTGAACCATCTGCTCGACCGGTAGCCTGTTCCGACTCAACTCCGGCCTTGAAACCCCACCTCCAGACCCTGCCTTCAGACCCTGCCTTCAAACATTGATTCGAAACCGCTGGAATAGTATGGTGGAAACCGACCCCTGTATTGGCACCCGTTTCGAAAGGCGCTGCCATGCCGAGCATCGAATACAAAACCACCGGCCACGAAAAATTCACGCCCGCCCAGATCGGACACTTCATCCTCGGCGTGCCCTTTCTGCGCAACCTGCTGCTGGCCTTCCTCTTCGTGGCACTGCTCTTTCCCCTGTACAGCTGGCTCTACCTGACCCCCGCCTACCGGGACCTGCTCACCCTCAGGAGCGAAGACGAGGCCCACCGCACAGCCCTCCACCTGATGCGCAAGCTGAAGATCGGCACGCTGCCCCTGAACGAGGCGATTCATCAATCCGACATGCAGGCCGCCGTGGCGGAACTGAAGGCCGACTTTCAGCTGCGCAAGCTCAAGCTGTTCGACTCCGAAGGCCTGGTCCTGTTCTCCACCGATCCGGCGGAAGTGGGCACGGTCAATCGCCACCCCTTCTTCACCGAAAAGGTGGCCCGGGGCCGGATCCATTCCCACCTGGTCAGCGCCGGGCATGCCACGCTGGAAGAAGAAAAGGCCGCCGTGGACATGGTGGAGATCTACGTGCCCATGATCCTCGACGGCACCTTCATGGGCGCCTTCGAGATTTACTACGACGTCACCGAGGCCCAGGCCCAGCTCTCGCTGCTGCAACGACGCAGCAATCTCACCATGATCTTCATCGCCGCCGGCCTGCTGACCATCGCCGGGGTGGTGCTCTACCAGGCCGGCCGGACCATGCTCGCCCACCGGGAAACGGACCGGGCCCTTGCCGAGGCCAGCCAGGACCTGGAGAAGCGGGTCGACGAACGCACCCGCGCCCTCATCGCGTCGCACACGGCCCTGGGCATGAGCGAATCGCGCTATCGCACCCTCGTGGAGACCATCCCCCACGGCATCCGGGAAATCGATCCCGGGGGCATCATCACCTTCGTCAATCCTGCCCACGGCAAACTCTACGGCTACAGCGAAGAGGAACTGATCGGCCGGTCCATGTTCGATCTGACCGCCGAGGAGGAAGAGCGCCGGCGTCTCAAGGCGCACCTGGCCCAACTGATCGCCCGGCAGCCGCGTCCGAGCCCCTGGCTCGGCCGGGACCGCACCAAGGACGGCCGCCGCATCGATGTGCAGGTGGACTGGCGCTACAAACGGGACGCCAACGGCCAGGTGATCGGCCTGACCATGATCCTCTCGGACATCACCCACCGCACCAAGGCCGAAAAGGCCCTCCTGGACAACATCGCCTTTCTCAACACCCTCATCGACACCATCCCCAACCCCGTCTTTTACAAGGATGAGCAGGGCGCGTTTCTCGGCTGCAACATCGCCTATGCCCAGACCATCGGGCTGCCCAAGGAGGCGATTCTCGGCCGGCGGCTCGTGGATCTGGACGGCATCAATTTCAAGAAGCGGGCCGCCGACTTTCATGGCCAGGACATGCTGCTCATCTCCTCCCCCGGCATCCGGACCCAGGAGGAGCGCCTCACCCTGGCCGACGGCCGGACCCGCGACTTCATGATCTACAAGGCCACCTTTCACAATATCGAAGGCCAGGTGGCCGGCATGGTGGGCATCATGGCCGACATCACCGAGCGCACCGAGGCCGATCAGCGGCGCCAACTGCTCGAACGCCAGCTCCTGCAGGCCCAGAAAATGGAGGCCCTGGGCACCCTGGCCGGCGGCATCGCCCACGATTTCAACAACATCCTGGCGGCCATCATCGGCTACACCCAACTCGTCTTCACCGACACCCCCCCGGACAGCGAAGCGCACGGCCATCTGAACCGGGTGCTCGAGGCCGGCGACCGGGCCAGCCAACTGGTCAAACAGATCCTCACCTTCAGCCGCCGCAGCGACATGGAGCCCTCCCCGATCCAGATCAAGACCATCGTCAAGGAGGTGCTCAAACTGGTGCGCGCCACCCTGCCGGTCACCATAGAAATCGTCCAGCAGATCAAGAGCGACGCCTCGATCATGGCCGATCCGGTCCAGATCCACCAGGTGATGATGAACCTGTGCGCCAACGCCGGCTACGCCATGCGCGCCAACGGCGGCAAACTCGCCGTGACCCTGGAAGATACCATGGTGGATGACGACTTTGCCCGGCGGCACGCCGACATCAACCCCGGCCCCTACCTGCGCCTCACGGTCCAGGACACCGGCTCGGGCATCGCCCCCGAACACCTCGACCGCATCTTCGACCCCTTCTTCACCACCAAACCCAAGGGCGAGGGCACCGGCATGGGGCTGTCCGTGGTTCACGGCATCGTGGCCGCGCTGCACGGTGCGATCACGGTGGAGAGCGCACCAAACAAGGGCGCTCGCTTCGACCTCTACTTCCCGGTCGTCGAAGGAAAACAGCCGGCCGTCTCCTACCCCACCGCCGGCAAGCTGCCCACGGGCAAGGAGCGCATTCTCTTCGTGGATGACGAAGTGTTCCAGACCGACATGTTCCGTCACATGCTGGGCCTGCTGGGCTACAAGGTCGATACCTGCAACAGCGGCGCCGAGGCCCTGGCGAGCTTCCGCCAGAGCCCCGACGCCTTCGACCTGGTGGTCACCGACATGATCATGCCCGAAATGACCGGCGACCACCTGGCCCGGGCCCTGCTCGAACTGAGACCCGACCTGCCCATCATCCTGTGCACTGGCTACAGCGACAACATGACCGAAGAAAAGGCCCTGGCCATGGGCATCCGAGCCTTCGCCCTCAAGCCGCTGACCATGGAAAGATTGTCGGTACTGATCCGGGAAGTGCTGGATCGGGAGTAAAATAGCTCGCCCCAATCGAGCGCATCACGCCCGGTCGCCGGATTTACATGAAGAAAAAGCGCCGGGTCAGGCGTCCGAAGGCACTCTTTCCAATCAGGAAAAAGCGTCTCGTGATCCTTATCGCCCTTGGCCGCCCGCAGTGTGACACAGCCGCGATTAAAATCCAGGTCCTTTACCCTGAGCCGCACGGCTTCGTTGAGGCGCAGTCCGCCAGCATAGATAAGCCGGATCATCAATAGGTGGAGGCCTCTCATGTTGTTGAAAATCAACTGAACTTCCTCGGGCGTCAGCACCACGGGCAGCCGCTGTTTCGGTCGGGCGCGCACCGACAGCCACAAGTGTCCGATATCCTGATTTAATACCCTGCGGAAAAAGAACAGGATAGCATTGAAAGCTTGATTTTGAGTGCTCTTTGCAACCTTGCGCTCAACAGCAAGATAGGATAGGAAGTTAATCACACTTCCGGAATCCAGTTGCCAGGGTGATGTACCATTCAGAAACGAATAGAAAGCACGCATCCAGGTGAGTTAGGTTTGTTCGGTTCTATAGGACAGATGCTTGAACCGCATGGCTCTGACCATTTGATCGATGGCCTGCTGCCATTCCCGACCAGCCGGCATCGAACGTGGCGCATCCGACTTGGCAGGCTTGCTCAGGAAATAGTGATACAGATTGATCGCTTTTTTAGCTTGGCTCACCTGCCAGTCCTGGTGAATGGAAGATATTTGCTTCAAATATCCAAGAATCGCATCTTGATCGATAGGCTGGCCAACTGGTTGTCGGCAAAAATGGTAACAATCCAAACCCCATTTAAGATAGAAGGGCGCCACATGCGGCGCAACCGCCCTGTTTTTTGCTAAAAAGTCTTTGAATCGATTCATCGTTACGATATCAGATTTTACATATTCAATCGGTCCACTATACAGTGGATATTTACGATTTCATTTGAAGGGACGAGCCAAACACGGTTCAGAAACCGTTCCATTAAACGGCAGGATGAAATTTTCTTATGGTTATCTGATGTTACCTTTTGTTTCAACTCTTTTTTCCGAACAAGGGCTTCGGGATGTAGCATGGCGTATAATTCAGTGGATCACATGGAATTCATCAAAAACGATCAACGCAACTAATATTAAAGTTAGCCAGAAATTAGCGGAAACACGATGATCGCTCGCATTTCCACCCGTTTCGAGTGCTCGGAAGACGAACTCTGGCAGAAGCTCATTGAGCCGAGGTCGCTTCAGTTCGTCGCCTCACCCATCCTGAGCTTCCTGCCCACTGAGAAAGGCGTCCTCGCTGGGGAGTGGCAGGTCGGGCCGGTGTACCCGTTGAAGCTGTATTTCTTGAAAGTAATCCCGCTGGGGCGGCATACCATTCGGTTGGTGAAGCTCGACAATGCCACGAATACTATCGAGAGTCGGGAGAGCGGCTTGCTGGCGCGGGTGTGGAATCACACCATCTCGTTTCGAGAGACGGCGCCGGGTGTCGTGACCTATGCAGATGAGATTGAAATCCAGGCAGGGCTGCTCACGCCGGTCATATGGTTGTTCGCCCAGCTGTTCTATCGGCACCGGCAACGGCGCTGGAAGGTCCTGGTAACCCTGCGAAAAGCAGGCAGAACAAGAGGCTAACATCTGGCTGGAGCCGGCGGCTGCTTCGCAGCCGCGGCTCAGCCAGGGCGTTCTCATACACTAAAAAAGGACACATCATGATTGCATATTGTGGCTTAAACTGTTCAAAATGTGACGCATATCTTGCGACCAAAGAGGATAATGAGGCAAAAAGAAAAGAAACAGCTCAAAAATGGTCTCTGATGTATAGGCATGAAATTAGGTCTGAGCAAATTCATTGTGATGGCTGCAAAGCAACCGGGTTGAAGTTTTTTCATTGTAACAATTGTGATATCCGCAAATGCTGCACTTCTAAAGGTATTGAACATTGTGCGGCATGTGAAGAGTATGTCTGCGAAACTTTGGCTGGCTTCATAAAGCTGGCTCCTGAAGCAGGTATTGCCCTTGAAAAACTCAGATAACGGAAAGTAAATGCGAACTTTGGCTTTCGGCGGATCGCGGCCAAAAAGCGCCCGCTCCCGCTGAAGCTTGGGTTATGATAAGGAAATCATTTGTGAATAGAAAGGTAATTTTAATTACAATTATTGGCCTAATATTGAGCTGCGCAGGAGTTGAAAGGTCTACAAAAGAAACAACTGTTTGTGAATATACGCATAATCAAAAAATGTGGGCTTTAGCTGCAATCGGCATCATTACCGAAATGAATGATGATCGTCATGATTTATTAGGGGGCTGCGAGAAAACCGAAGAAAACAAGATCAGGGTAATAGAAAAGCTGCTGAAAGAATGGTGGGGCATCGAAAAAAGAGAAACGCTTATAGAAACACTAAATTGGCTTGACGAATCTGGTCATAGGAAGCGCATGTATAATGAAGGCAAGGCGTTGAATGAACTGTCTCAAAATGAAGTCATTGATGTTCTAAATAAATATAAGAGCGATAAGCAAATCCATCAGCGATTATACGAGGCCTATTGGGGGTTTAAAGCATACGGCGAGAAAAGCGTTATAGCATGGGATTACTGCAGATACATAGCATTGTGTGGATGGGGATTCGTAGCTGGTTATTTATCCGAAGAAGAAGCTTGGGAATTCATTATGCCTAAAGCTATTGAATTGCAAAATAGCTTTACTTCTTGGGGTGGAATGGCCGATAATTACTTGCATGGGCGTGCTTATTGGTCATGGAAACAAACTGTTGGATCAAATATGCCAGGTCATAAGGCATGGAGGGCCTTAGGTTGGGATAAACCCGATAGCCCGTGGAGAAAATATAATTGGAATATGAATCTGTCATGTAGTAATGCAAATTCATTACCACCGTCTCATGGCGGACCCCGGGCCGCTGAAGTGTACTAAACCAAAATTCTCTACGCGGGCGCCACACAGCCGGCCTGTTGGGGCTACTGGAATCAGGTGCCTGATAGATCAAGCGGCATTCAAAGGATGGATTTGAGACAATTCTTTACTGTAGCGCTGTTCCGAATCCCAAAGGTCCCAAGAATGCTGGACATTCAGCCAGAATTCAGGTGAATTGCTAAAAAGACGAGACAATCTTAGCGCCATAGCCGGACTGATAGCACGGCGTTCTCTTAAAATTTCATTAATTGTTTGGCGTGATACGCCTAATGCGTTTGCCATGGAAGTCGTGTTTAGGTCATAATCCGGCATGAAATCCTCTCTAAGCATTTCACCGGGATGGGTCGGCCTGATTTCACGCTTTGCCGTATTGGGTATAGCCATTGTTTTATCCTTAATGGTAATCGGTAATCTCAACATCGTAGGCATCGCCTTCGATGAAGCGGAAACATACTCGCCACTGGTCATTTATCGATATTGAATGTTGCCCTCTCCTGTCGCCTTTTAGAGCATGGAGCCTGTTACTGGGTGGCACCAAAAGGTCATTCATGTCATTTGCAAAATGGATAAATTCTAAACGCCTTATTGCCCTCCTCAATAAATCGGACGGTAAGCGTTTTGATTTGCCAGAAACAAATAATTTTTGAGTTTCTTTATCGGCAAATGTTTTAATCATAGGCTACTGTAAACAATCACGTGACAGTTGTCAAGTGCGTAAAATACACAAAAATTAAAGGGCTTGCCCCCAACAACCGCGTGCTGTCGGACTCGCTTGGCTCGCCACAGACGCGGAGCGTTAGCAAAGCAAGCTGACAACCCCTGAAAATGCTGAGTTCAATAATCAAAGCAAATATTGAAAACCTACTTCCAGAGAATAGAGTGTTGGGAGTTGCCGGGAGTCCCAGAAAAAACGGAAATTCAGATGTTTTATTGAGGCAAGTGCTCAAAGGCGTCAGCCAGGAAAATCTGGAATGCGGTTCAATTCAATTGAGAGATATTCATTTTCAAGGTTGCATCGGTTGTGAGAAGTGCAGAAAAGATAAAATTTGCACCGGACTTATTGATGGGATGTCATTAATCTACCGCCAAATCATTACTTCGAAAGGTCTTGTTCTTGTTTCCCCTACCCACAACTATAACATTACTTCATGGATGAAGGCATTTATCGACCGGCTCTACTGCTTTTACAATTTTGAAAATTCACGCCCCAGGACCTGGTCAAGCCAGTTGAGCAATCAAGGTCGGAAAGCGATCCTACTCGCAGTTTGCGAACAGGAAAGCATGAAAGATATGGGGTTTACCCTCGAAGCTATGCGACTCCCAATTGAAGCGCTCGGATATCAAGTAATTGGGGAGCAAGCAATATTCAGGATTTTCGATAGGGGAAAGGTTAAGGAGGATACTAAATCACTTGAAAAAGCATTTATGTTAGGCAAGGATTTGGCGAAATCACTAAAAACAAAATAGGTTAACTATTCAACGAAAATTTACCAAATACAGCAAGAAATGACCTAACAAGGTTTTCCTCGAAAAATTCAAAAACGCACCTTGGACCCCTTTTTTGGACAGGGGGGAGATGGAGACAGGCCCTTTGATTTGCCCATTGCCCATGGGTGGGAAGACCAGCACGGGATTTTTGTGTGTGGCCCAATAACGGCGCAGGAAGTCACGGGTGTCGGCCGGCAAATGAAAGAAGGATAAGACTGTGGATGATTACAAACTCCTGATTGACCTGCACAGGGAAGGACGCCGCCAGGGACCGGGCGGGGATGCCGAGACAGAACTTGCTCTAAATCTGGCCAGGATCGATCGGGCGGCACCGCTGAAGATTGCGGATATTGGCTGCGGTACGGGGGCATCCACCATCCTGCTGGCCCGGCTCTTGAACGCCCGGATCACGGCAGTCGACTTCCTTCAGGATTTTCTGGACGTGCTTGAACAAAGGGCCGAAAGCGCAGGCGTGGCAAACAGGATATCGCCCCTTGCCCGGTCCATGGACGATCTGCCTTTCGCCGACGAGGAATTGGATGTCATCTGGTCCGAGGGCGCCATCTATAACGTTGGATTTGAAAAAGGCGTAGCGGCGTGGCGACGCTTCCTGAAACCGGGTGGCCTATTGGTTGTATCCGAGATCACGTGGCTCACGGACTCCAGACCAGCGGAGCTCCAGAAACACTGGGACAGCGAATATCCCGAAATCGATGTCGCTTCGGCTAAGATCAGGGTTCTGGAAAAGCATGGATTGTCACCTGTCGGGTACTTCGTGTTACCAGAACATTGCTGGGTGGAGGAGTATTACCGACCCATGCAGGCCAGGTTCGAGGACTTTCTGAATCGACACGGGAACAACATAGAGGCACGCGAAATAGTGACCGCAGAGCAGCACGAAATTGACCTCTACGTAACGTACAAGTCCTATGTCGGTTACGGGGTGTATATTGCAGAAAGGATGGGATAGATGGCCCAACAGGCCACTGCTGCGGGCTGGCTTCTATCGCCGCAGAAATAGTGAAGGTCGTCATTGGCGAAGGCAGCGATGTCAAAATTCAAGTGAGAACTGACGGAGATCGATATTGAACCAATTATTTGAACCAAGCGCTATCAACCGGATGGTGCTGAAGAATAGATTTGTCCGAGCGGCCACTTGGGAAGGACTGGCAACGACCGACGGAGCAGTCACCCCGAAGTTGATCGAAATGATGGTCTCGCTCGCAAAGGGCGGCGTTGGTTTGATTATATCAAGCCATGCCTATGTTTCTCGGGAAGGCCAGGGCACGCCCTGGCAGCTGGGCATCCATGATGACAAACTCGTCCCCGGGTTGCGTGAAATGGTTTCTGCCGTCCACGAAAATGGGGGCCGTATCGTCGTGCAACTGGCGCATGCCGGGCAGTGTGCCGAAGTTGAGTTGACCGGCCGGCCGGCATTGGTCGTGTCAGATCCCGTGGATCATGTTCAGGGAAACATAGAGCGCATCACCCCTACGGAAATTGAGCGTCTTGTGTTTTGCTACGCCCAGGCTGCCAACAGGGCTCAAAAAGCCGGTTTCGATGGCATCGAAATTCATTCAGGACATGGCTACCTTTTGAGCCAGTTTCTCTCCCCTGCTTACAACCGGCGACAGGATGAATACGGGGGGTCGATCGAAAACCGGGCCAGGATCCATCTCCAAATCTACCAGGCCATCAGGGCGATGGTCGGCGCAGATTATCCCATTCTGATAAAGATGAACGGTGCGGATTTTATCGACAACGGACTGACTGTCGACGATTCATTGCAGGCCGCCGGACGCTTTGCCGATGCGGGATTCGATGCCATCGAAGTCAGTGGCGGTATCATCAGGACCGGAAGGCTTTCGCCAAGCAGACCAGGTATTACCACAGTGGACAAGGAAGCCTACTTCCAAGAATACTCGGGCAGATTCAAAAGAGATATAAACGTACCATTGCTCCTCGTGGGTGGTTTGCGATCCTTCGAGGTAGCAGAGAGAATCGTTGCCGAAGGTATTGCCGACTATATTTCCATGAGCAGGCCCTTTATCCGGGAACCTGATTTGATCCATCGATGGGAAAACGGAGACCGGCGCAAAGCCGAATGTA
Source organism: Desulfatitalea tepidiphila (assembly GCF_001293685.1). NCBI lineage: Bacteria > Pseudomonadati > Thermodesulfobacteriota > Desulfobacteria > Desulfobacterales > Desulfosarcinaceae > Desulfatitalea > Desulfatitalea tepidiphila. The sequence continues at coordinate 143,375 of NZ_BCAG01000007.1, forward strand.
AATCGGATAATCTATGCTTCAATCCCGGCTTCGAAGGTAAAGGCGTATCTTGCGTCACCCGGGAAATGGAAACAAATAAACTCGCTGATCACCCTTGCTTATCCTTTATACCATGCTCTTGAGCGGCATCCTGTTTTTCGTTTGCTGGAAAAAGGGCGACAAAATCTGATTCGGGCGGAAAACGTCGCCTCCCACAGGGGAGTATAGGAACGCCCGGTTCCGCACCGGTCCAGCGGATCGGTGCGGAACCGTTGACCATTAGATTCTCAGCATTGATCGCCGAAGTCGGCCTTGAAGGCCTCCACGATGTTGCTTCCCCAATCCTCTCCCATCGGTTCCAGTTTGCCGAAGAAGAAGCGCATCACCGGCGGCTCCTCCACGAAACGCAGGCCGCCGATCAGCTCTCTGTGGCGGTGGAGCCAGGCGACCCGCTCGGCCACGTATTCGATGTGGCCGATGGTAAAGGCGCGGCGCGGTATGGCGAGACGCACCAGCTCCATTTTGGCCGTGATTTCGTTGCCGTCCCGGTCGCGGTCCTCGGACATGGTGCCGCGCTCGACGCCGCGCGCGCCGGAAGCCAGGTACAGGGCGGCATTGAGCGCCTCGGCCGGATACTGGAGCGGCGGCACATGGGGCAGGAAGGCCCGCGCGTCCACGTGGCAGGCCAGGCCGCCCGGCGGGGTGACGACCTGGACGCCCAGGGCCTGCAACCGTTCGGCGAAGTACTGGATCTGTTCCGGGCTGCTGCCCGCCACTTCGGTCTGGGTCATCTCTTCCAGGCCAACGGCCATGGCCTCGATCTCCTTGGTGGACATGCCGCCGTAGGTCGAAAAGCCTTCATACACCGGCAGCCAGGTGAGCAGCTGGTCGAAATGGGGTTTGTTGTTGGTGGCGATGAGGCCGCCGCGCGCGCCGCCGCTCTTGCGGCCGGACATGTAGAAGATGTCCACCATGGCCATCATCTCCAGCAGTATGTCCTGGATGGATTTGTCCGCATAGCCGGCCTCGCGCTTCTGGATGAAATAGGCGTTCTCGCCGATGAGGCTGCCGTCGAGGATCAGCAGGATGCCGTGCCGGGTGGCGATCTCCCGGACGTCGCGCAGGTTCTGCATGGAGAAGGGCTGGCCGCCGATCAGGTTGGTGGTGGCTTCCATGCGGATGAAGGCCACGTTTTCGGCGCCGTGATCGTCGATGGCCTTGCGCAGCTTGTTCAGATCGATATTGCCCTTGAAGGGGTTGTCGCCGCCCGGCACCATGGCGTCGTCGGCCACCAGGTCCAGGATATGGGAGCCGACCAGGTCCACATGGATCCGGGTCGAAGGAAAGTGATAATTGGTGATGACGACCTGGGTCGGCTGGACGAAAACCTTGGCGAGCAAATGTTCGGCCGCCCGTCCCTGGTGGACCGGCAGGGTGTGCGCGTAGCCGAATATCTTCTCGACCACTTTGGCCAGTTTGAAGAAGCTCTCGGAACCGGCATAGGCATCGTCGGCCACCATCATGGCGGCCAGCTGATTGTCGCTCATGGCATTGGTGCCGCTGTCGGTCAGCATGTCGAGAAAAACTTCCCGGTTGGGCAGCAGAAAGGTGTTATACCCCACGGCCCGCAGGGCTTCGAGGCGTTCGGCGACCGGTATGAGGTTGATCTTCTGAACGATCTTGACCCGGTGCATCTCTACCGGAACGCGCCTGCCGTCGGACAATGTGATGATCATGGAATTCTCCTTGTGATGGGGGTTATCGACTGCGTCTTCGCAGATCTACTCGGTCGTTACGGATAGTTCGACAATGTGCCGGGGGTTACCTGGGGAACAGCGCGCGCGCATCGATGGCCTGGGTCAACTGCCTCAGGTCGTGATCCAGGCGGCGGTCGGCGGTAAGTACCGGCGACCGGGCGCGCACCGCTTCGAGCAGTCGCACGGCGCCGGCCGAGAGCCGGGCCGGATCGCGCAGGGCGGCCGCGTTGGAGAGGGCCACGAGCAGCGCGGAGAGCACCTGTTGCAGCAGGGTGATCACCTCCGCGGCATTGAGTGCGGCATTGAGGCCCATGCTCACCTTGTCCTGGTTGTTGGCCTCAGTGGGCCGCGACAGCACGGTATCGGGCGCCGAGCGCTGGGTGGCCAGGGCGGTCAGGGCGCTGCTGGTGATCTGCAATGCCTTGACCCCGCACCCCTCGTACGCCACCAGGGTTTCGGGCAAGCCTTCGTTAAGGCGGGCGTCGAGCAGCAGGGCGAACTGGCGGTCCAGCAGGTCGGCCACCGAGGCGGCGGCGATCTTGAGCAGGTCCATGGCCAGGGCCACGTGGCCGCCGTAGAAATTGCCGGCAAAAAGGGTTTCTCCGTTCTCCAGGTCCACGATGGGATTGTCGTTGACGCTGTTGAGTTCGCGGTGGAGGACCTGGCGCACCCAGGTGAGGCTGTCCCGGGCGGCCCCGATCACGTGGGGCGCGCAGCGGATCGAGTAGGGGTCCTGAATGATGCGCCCCTCGTGTTTGCCGCTGTCGATGAGCCGGCTGCCGGCCAGGGCGGATCGGATGGCGCCGGCCGATGCGATCTGGCCGGGGTGGTGCTTGAGCTGATGGGCGATGGGGGCAAAGGCCTGGGAGCGGCCGAACATCACCTCGGCGGCCAGGGCCGCGGCCGACTCGCAGGCCGCCAGGGCGTGTTCCAGGCGCACGGCTCCGATGGCGCCGATGGCCGTCATCACCGCCGTGCCGTTCATGATGGCCAGGGACTCCTTGGGGGCAAAAGGTGAACGCCCAGGCCGGCGCGCTCCAGGGCCTCGGCGGCCGGCAGGATGTCGCCCTGGTAGTAGACCTCGCGTTCCCCGGCCAGCACGGCCGCCACATAGGAGAGGGGCGTCAGGTCCCCGGACGCGCCCACGGAGCCCAGCTTGGGGATGACCGGCACGACCCCCTGGTTGAGCAGCCCGCACAGGGCTTCGAGGAGCTCGGGCGGCACGGCCGAATGGCCTTTGGCCAGGCTCACGATGCGGGTAAAGACGATGGCGCGCGCCTCCTGCTCGGAAAACATCTCGCCGAGACCGCAGCCGTGCTGGCGGATGATCTGGTAGGCGAACGCCTGGAGGTGGTCCGGATCCACGGTGCGATGCGAGCTGTAGCCCACGCCGGTGGAGACGCCGTAGATGCGGTGCCCGGCGGTGAGGGAGCGCTCGAGAATCTCCCGGCTTTTGCGCAGCTTTGCCATATAGGCCGGATCCTGCGAGAGCCGCACGCGGCGCCCCTCGAAGGCCACCGCGATCACCTCATCGATCGACACATCGCCGTCCGATAAGACGATCTCGTGTTGCAGGGACCCGGGATTCGGGTCGCGCGTTGCTTTCATTGGGTCTCCTTGATTCTGTGGTCGGGCCATGGGGCGGGTTCGAATTTGCTGCCGCCGAATCTATGCCAAAACGCCCGATGCGTGTCAATGGGCGCGCTGGCTTGCCAGGGATTCTAACTGAATGCTAATCATTAGTGCCCATCCACAAATGTCCAATTGGCCCGATATCGGTGTTGCGCGAAAAATTTGATCCTCGGAATATCGACCATATGCCTGCGGTTAAATTTTTCGCGCGCCTTGATCTCGACCCAATTTGCCTATTTGTGGACGGGCACTCATTAAACCAGGCGTGGGTAAGGCAGTTGGCCGATGCCACACGCCAAGCGGTCAAGTGCCGGCAAAATGCACGACGGGCGGCCCAGAAACTCGCTGCGCTCAAACAGTCTGGGCCGCTTGTCCGCCGTTTGCATTCGACCGGCACTACACCGCATGGCTCACATGGCCCTGGCCACCTGCCATATCCATTGCAATTCGAAGTTTTTTATCAAACAACTTCTGTAATGCATGCCCTTCCAGGCGAATCACATGCAGTTGAACTGCTGCTATCTAATGCGGCCTTTCCACACCCGTCTTGACACTCCCGGGCGCATTGGACTAATTCTGCTCCGTCAGGAAAAAGATGGCTATTTCAATGCGTGGAGACCCATGACACAAGAACGCGTCGTCGTCACCGGCCTGGGAACCCTCAATGCCGCGGCCGGCAGTGTCGCCGACTTCCGCCGGGCGCTGCTGGGGGGCGTGTGCGGCATCGGACCGGTGACGGTGTTCGATACCGATGAGTTCCGCACCCACACCGGCGGACAGGTCAACGGCTTCGATCCCCGCCGATCGATCCCCAAGCCGCTGTCCATCAAGCGCATGTCCCGTTCGGATCAACTGGCCATGGCGGCGGCTTTAGAGGCGTTGGCCGATGCCGGGTTGTGGCCGATGCCCGAGGCGCTGCGGCATGATACCGGGGTGATCATCGGCGGTGGGGCCGGGGGCATGCTGGCCTGCGAGGCGGAATACGACCATTGGCTCAAGGGCGACCGCCAGCCGGTCTATTCGCGCTTCGCCGCGTTCTGCTGCGCCAGTTCGGCCGACCACATCGCCACCCAATTGGCGCTGATGGGCCCCAAAACCACCTTCATGACCGCCTGCTCGTCGGGAGCCACGGCCATCGGTTTTGCACGGGACATGATCCAGTCGGGCCAGGCCCCGTTGATGATCTGTGGCGGCACCGAACCGCTGTGCCGCATCACCTATGCCGCCTTCAACGCCCTGCAGGCCGTGGACCCCGAATTCTGCAAGCCCTTCGACCAACACCGCTTGGGCATGTCCCTGGGCGAAGGGGCCGGAATTCTGATTCTCGAAGCCCTGTCCCATGCCCGGCGGCGGGGCGCCCGCATCCTGGCCGAAGTGCTCGGCTACGGGGTGAGTTGCGATGCCCATCACATGACCGCGCCGGACCCCCAGGCCGGCGGGGCGGTGCTTTGCATTCGGGCAGCCCTGGAAGACGCCGGGGTAACAGCCGGGCAAGTGGATTACATCAATGCCCACGGCACGGCCACGCCGGCCAACGACGCCATGGAGAGCCGCGCCATTCGGGAGGTGTTCGGCGAGCGGGCCGGGGTCGTGCCGGTCAGTTCCACCAAGTCCATGACCGGCCACACCCTGGGAGCGGCGGGCGCCATCGAGGCCGTGGCCTCGGTGCTGGCCATCGCCCACGAATTCCTGCCGCCCACGGTTCATCTGCACACACCGGATCCGGCCTGCGACCTGAACCACGTCATCGGCCGCGCCCGGCGGGCGGATGTGAAGGTGGTCCTCTCCAACTCGTTTGCCTTCGGAGGCAACAACACCGCCTTGATCCTGGGAAAGTTCACCGAAAAGGGGATCGGCCATGCATAAGCGGGTGGCCGTTACCGGCGTGGGCGTTGTGACGCCCCTGGGCACAGGGGGGCCGGCCTTCTCAGCGGCCCTCTTCGGCGGCGCCACGGGCATCGCCCCCATCGACCGGTTCGATGCCGGGCGCTTCTCTTCCCGGCTGGCCGCCCAGATCAGGGGGTTTACCCCGCGCGACTTTATTTCCCCGGCCACGCTGCGACGCATGGACCTCTTGTCCCAGATGGCCACCGCTTCGGCCGTGATGGCCCTGGCGGACGCCGGGCTGCAGATGAAGGCCGCCGAGCGGGACCGGGTCGGGGTCATCGTGGGCACCTGCTTCGGGGGTACCGACGTGGCGGCCCAGTTCGGCCGTGCGCTTTTCACCGAGGGGCCCCGGCGCGCCAACCCGATCCTGGTGCCCAACACGGTGATGAACGCACCGGCCGGCCATGCGGCGGTGGAACTGGGGCTGCGCGGAGTCAACGCCACGGTCAACCACCGCGAAGCCTCGGCCGAGGCCGCCCTTGGCTACGCGGCGGAAACCATCGCCCGGGGCCGGGCCGATGCGGTCCTGGCGGGCGGGGGCGATGTGCTGTCCGAATTCTGCTTCGAGGTGCTGAGCCACTTCAAGGCCATGTCTCCCCAGGACGGGGAAGCGGAGGCGGTGCGGCCCTTCGACGCGCGGCGCAACGGTCCGGTCATCGGCGAGGGGTTCGGTCTCGTGTGCCTGGAAGATCTGGAGAGGGCCAGGTCGCGCGGCGCACGGATCTATGCCGAGATCCGCGGCTGGGGCATGAGCAGCGCGCCGGCGCCTCACAATGACTGGCCCGCGGACCCGGAGGGGCCGGTGCTCGCGATCGGACGGGCGCTTGCGGCGGCCGGTATCGACGCCGGGGCTATCGATGCGGTCTGTGCCAGCGCCAACGGCGGCCGTCGACTGGACGCCCTGGAGGCCGACGCTTTGATCCGGGTTTTCCCGCCGGGCCGGCAGCGCCCCCTGATCACCTCTCTCAAAGGCGCCCTGGGAGAGAGTTTTGCCAGCGGCGGCATGCGGGCCGCGGCGATGGCGCTGGCATTGAAAGAGGGGTGCCTGCCGCCGACCGTGGGCCTCGAAACGCCCATGGCGGACCTGAACTTCGTTCGGGAGCCTCTGAACACATCTCTTGGGCATGTGCTGGTCAATGGATTTGCCTCCGGCGGCACCTTCGCCACCGTTGTTCTGAGCCGGCCCGATGCGGACGAGGACCAACCGGCAAGACCAACCGGTCAACGGCGGATGCGGTAATGAACATCGGAGATTGGATCTACAAGCGGGCGCGAACCTATCCGTCGCGGCCATTTTTGACGCAGGATCGGTTGACCCTCGACAACCAGACGTTCGCCGCCCGCGTGGATCGAATGGCCCGGGTCTTCGCCGCCCTGGGGATTGCCAAAGGCGATCGGATCGCCACCTTGATGGTCAACTCCAGCGCTTTTCTGGAGCTGTTTTTCGCCTGCGCCAGGACCGGCGCCATGATCGTACCGCTCAACGTCAACCTGGCCGCGCCGGAACTGGTGAGCATCCTCGGCGATTGCGACCCGAGGGTGCTGATCTATTCCGCGCCGCGATTCGATACGACGGTCGAAGCGATTCGGGAGCACCATCCGGACATCATGTACCGGCCGCACGGCGATGCCGCCATGCCGGCGGCCACCGCCTTTCCGGAACAGAACGGCGCCCCGGCCGCGGCCCTCGGGACTGACGCGTCCGTTGCCCCCTGCGACCCCCTGCTGATCATGTACACCTCGGGAACGACGGGCAGCCTCAAGGGCGCGGTGCTGACCCATGAAAATTTCCTCTTCGGCGCCATTCATTCGCTGATCAGCTACGGCCTCGACGCCCGTTGCAAATCCCTGGTGGTGGCGCCGTTGTTTCACATCGGGGCCCTGGCCGCATCGGCCACGCCGGTGATCTATGCGGGGGGATCATTGGTGATCCGGGATTTCGACAACCCGTCGGACATTCTCCATCTGATCGTCCGGGAAGAGATCAATTACATGTTCGCCGTGCCGGTGATGTTCAAGATGATGGCCAAGTCGCCCGCCTGGTCGGACGCCGATTTCTCCCGGGTCCGATTTTTCATCGCCGGCGGCGCGCCCATGCCCGTGGCGCTGATCCGCAAATACCAGGAGGAGAAAAATGTCGACTTCGCCCAGGGATACGGCATGACCGAAACCTTGCGGTTGACCTCCCTGGACCTGGCCGACGCACGGGAAAAGGCCGGCTCCATCGGCAAGGAGGTGTTCCACACCCTGCTGCGCCTGGTGGACTCCCAGGGCAAGGAGGTGCCCGACGGCGAAGTGGGAGAAATCATCGTCAAGGGCCCCACCATCTTCGCCGGCTATTGGCGACGACCGGAGGCCACGGCTCAGGTGATGCGCCGGGGATGGTTTCACACCGGGGACCTGGGCCGGCGCGACGCGGAAGGGTTCGTCTACTTAGAGGGGCGAAAAAGCGAGATGATCATTTGCGCCGGGGAGAACATCTACGCGGTGGAGGTGGAACAGGCCATCGAGACCCTGCCCCAGGTGGCCGAGGCGGCCGTCATCGGCGTGCCCGACGACCAGCGCGGCGAAGTGCCGGCGGCCTTCGTCGTCCTTAAGAAAGAGGCCCGCCTTACAGCAGTGGATCTCACCGCCGCCCTGCAGGGAAGGATCGCGGCCTATAAAATTCCACGGAAGATCCGCTTCATGGAGGCCCTGCCGCGCAACAGCGCCGGCAAAGTGGTCAAGCGGGAGTTGCGCATTTGAAAGCATGTAACCAAAAGTGAGACGATCAGCACCATGCCCAGGACAGCCCCCTTTGAAAAACACGCGGATCACTATGATCAGTGGTTTGAAGACAACAGCGACATCTATCTTGCCGAATTGGAGGCCGTGCGGCAGCTCATGCCGTCCCATGCCGCCAATGGTTTGGAAGTCGGCGTCGGCTCAGGCAAGTTCGCCGCGCCGTTAGGTATCCAGACCGGTGTGGAACCGGCGGAAGAGATGGCGGCCCGGGCCGAAAAGCTCGGCATCCGGGTCTATCGCAACGTGGCCGAGGCTCTGCCGTTCACCGATGCCGCCTTCGACTTCGTGCTGATGGTCACCACCATCTGTTTCGTGGACGATATCCAGTTGTCTTTCCGGGAGGCGTTCCGGGTCATCCAACCCGGCGGGTGCATTCTCGTGGGTTTTGTGGACCGAGAGAGCGAACTGGGCCGACGCTATATGGACCGACGCGATGAGAGCCTCTTTTACAAGGACGCCACTTTCTTCTCCTCGCAAGAGGTGCATGATTATCTCATTCAGGCCGGTTTCGAGGACTTGACCGCCCGGCAGACCCTGATTCCAGGTGAGCCGAAGGAGACCATCGAAGACGGCTTCGGCAAGGGGGCCTTCGTCGTTCTTAGGGGTTTGAAGTCAAAGTCATTAGCTTAAGCGGTTGCCGGGGCGGGCGTAAAGCCCGCCCCTACAAAATTTGGGTGGCAACACAGGCGGTTGCCATTTACCGATGGCGTAGGGGCGGGGTTTAACCCCGCCCGTATGGAAACCTGGACGCCTTAAGCAAACGACATTGAGTTTGAAATCATAGTGAAAGGCTTCTAATATGGTGCTTAAATGGATTGCCGTGGGTGCAACGGTCCTGCTGGCCGCCATGATCGGCGGCTGCGCCACGCCGCCCTACGTGCAAAGCCTCGATACCATCCTCGATCAGAAGATCAACTTCAACCGCATCCGTTACCAATACATGTGCACCGCCGGCGCCCATCGCGGGGCATCGGTGGACCACCGGGAAAACACCCTGGCCGCGCTCGAGGCCGCAGACCAGGACGACAAATACGCCTTTATCGAGTTCGACGTACAATATTCCAAAGACGGCCGTATCGTGGTCTATCACGACAAACGAATGCTTCGCCTGTTCCGCAGCCTGAAGGCCATCGGCGAAACCGACTTTAGCGACCTGGCCGCATTGTCCAACGGCGAGATCGTGACCTACGACCAGGTCATGGCCGTGTTGAAAAAGAAGCTCAACATCGAAATCAAATCCCAGGGCGACCTTCTCGAAGATCAGCGCCTGGTCGATGAGATCGTCGCCGACATCCGGCGCCGGGACCGTGAAAAGGACGTTTTGATCAGCTCCATTTCCAGCGATGTGGTCAAGTACGTGAGTCGAAAATATCCGGAGATTCCCACCGGCCAGGTCTTCTGGCTGACCTCGTCGACCTACCTGCATTTCGACCAGTTGACCCGGAAACTGTACGAGGATATCGACGCTTCCCGGGCCGACTATCTCATGCTGCATGTCGCCAACCTGCGCAACATCGAAGATCTGATCAAATACAAGCCCAAGGGAAAGACGATCGTCTTCTGGGATTTCGACGACACCATCTTCATCGTCCACAAGGACGCCTCCGACCGCCTCTGGGGCCATTCCGGAATCCGGACCTATTTTCAGCTGCTGCGCTTTAAGCTGGCATCGTTGCTCTGACCCGGCGCGCGGCCTCTTTTTTTGCCTCTACCCGGCGCCGGCCGACGCGGCTTGGATCCGGACGATCCCTTCACGAGAACGGCCTTTTGCTCGATCTTGCGGCGCAAACTTCTTTCGACGAACACCGGCTCTCCGGTGAAGGGATCCTTGCCCGTGCAATACATCAGGGTGGCGTAGTTGGAGGGCGAAGGGGTGAAAATCTGCACCTGTTCGGGCACCAGGCGCAGTTCGCGGCTGGCGTATTCTCGCAGTTGGCGCATCTCTTCGAGCGTGCAGCCGGGGTGGGCGGCCATAAAATAATAGGTGAGAAAGCACTTGGCTGCCAGCTGACGGTTGCGCTGTTCGAACAGGCGCACGAACGCGTCCAGGTAGCGGCGTCCGGGCTTGCCCATGCGTTGGAGCAGGGGATCGCTGATGTGCTCCGGAGCGATCTTGAGCTGTCCGGAGATGTGGTGCCGCAACAGGACGTCCAGGTAGGCTGTGCCAGCGTGACGGTCTTCGAGAATCAGGTCGTAGCGGATTCCCGATGCCACGAAGACCTTGCGCACGCCGGGGATGGCGCGCAGGGCCTCCAGCAGCTCGATCTGGGGCCGGTGGTCCCGGATCAGCCGCCGGCAAACGGCGGGAAAGAGGCATCCCTTCTGGGGGCAGGGCGCGTGCGGGTCGGTCCGGCCGCACCCCATGGCGTACATGTTGGCCGTGGGACCACCCACGTCCGAGACGATTCCCTTGAAGTCGGGATGCCGGGTGAAGGTGTCGACCTCCCGGACAATGGCCGCCGGCGTGCGGGATATCACCCGGCGCCCCTGGTGCACGGCGATGGCGCAAAAACGGCATTCTCCGAAACAGCCGCGGTGGGTGGTGACCGAAAACTGAATCGTATCCAGGGCGGCCACGCGTCCGGCCCGGGCGTCATGGGGATGCACGGCCCGGGTGTAGGGCAGGGCATAGACCGCATCGAGGACCTGGGGGGTGGGCGGCAGGGCCGGCGGGTTGTGCACCAGATAGCGGGTGTCCTGCTGCTGCACCAGGCGCCGGGCAGTGGCCGGCTCGGCATGGACGTAAAAGAGGCCGAACATGCGGCTGTAAGATTCCCGGTCGGCCGCCACGTCGGCATGGGGCGGCAGGATCACATCGTCGCCGGGAAATCGGGAATCCGCTTCGGGCACCTCGCGGCGAATATAGCACAGGCCGCGCAAACCAGTGACGTCGGCCCGGTCACGCAAGCCGCGGGCCAGCGCTACGACGCTCTCGTCGGCCATGCCGTAGAGCAGGTAGTCGGCCTTGGCGTCGAACAGGATGGATCGCCGCACGTTGTCGGACCAGGCATCGTAGTGGGAGACGCGCCGCAGGCTGGCCTCGATGCCGCCCAGCACGATGGGCCGGGTCTGTTTGAAATGGCGCCGGATAAGGTGGCTGTAAACCAGCACCGCCCGGTCGGGGCGCCGATCGTTGACCCCGCCGGGGGTCATGTCGTCGCTTTTGCGACGCCGTCCCGACGGGGTGAAATTGGCGATCATGGAATCGACGCTGCCGGCCGTGACGCCCCAGAAGATCCGGGGTTCGCCAAGGCGGGTGATGTCGCGGCCGCTGTGGGGGTCGGGCTGGGCGATGATGCCCACCCGGAATCCGGCCGCCACCAGCGTGCGGCCGATCAGGGCCACCCCGACATGGGGCGCATCGATGTAAGCGTCGCCCGTGACAAGGATCACATCCAGGGGGCGCCAGCCCAGGGCGTCCATTTCCTCGGCGGTGGCCGGCAGGAAGGCCGGTTGGTGTAAGGTGTGCGTCATGATGGTGGTTTCTCGCTCCAAAAAGCGCCATCCTATGCCATGCCCCGGTGCACGTCAATCCTCGCCCCAGGGGACCGGCGATTTCGACTGAGGCTGTTCCTTATACCCGGCATGGGTGGGGCAGGTGGCCGATGCCACACGCCAAGCGGTCAAGTGCCGGTAAAATGCACGGCGGGCGGCCCAGAAACTCGCTGCGCTCAAACAATCTGGGCCGCTTGTCCGCCGTTTGCATTAAACCGGCACTAGGACCGCAGGCGTATGTGGACCTGGCCACCTGCCCCACCCATGCCTGCCATGACCGTTGGCATGCGAAGTTTATATCCAACAACTTCTGGAAAGCATGCCCTTCAGGTTGCATCACATTCAATAAGGATCGCTGCTATGAGACCGGCGATTCTATTCAAACGGTTTTTGTAGAAAAACGCCTGCTATGTGCGGCACGCCCACGCATAAGTTGTTGCCAACCAGGCACGGCATGGTATATGAGGTGGTATATCCATTGATTCCAATAGGCTGGCGTCGTCTCTGATTTTTTCACCAACCGTCGGAAACCATCCGAGCAGCGGGGAAATTTGCCATGGAAAAGAGCCAAACCCTCCTGGAAGCAGTTGAGATCGACCGCATTCTCAAACGCATGGCCTACGAAATTCTGGAAAAGCACAAGGGCAACAACATGGCGCTGGTGGGCATCCATACCCGCGGCGTGTTCCTGGCCCGGCGCCTGCGGGACAATATCCGCGCTTTCGAAGAGACCGAGGTGCTGGTCGGCGAGATCGATATCACCCTGTACCGCGACGATTGGACCCAGTTGAGCGCCCAACCGGTGGTCAAAACCACGGATATCCCCTTTTCGGTCGAGGGCAAAAAAATCATTCTGGTCGACGATGTGCTCTACACGGGCCGCACCATTCGCGCGGCCATGGATGCGATCATCGACTACGGCCGCCCGGCCCGCATCGAACTGGCCGTGTTGATCGACCGCGGCCACCGTGAACTACCCATCCAGAGTACCTATACGGGCCACTGCGTGCGCACCGAACCCTCCGAGACCGTCAATGTGATGCTCAAGGAGTGCGACGGCGAGGACCGGGTGGTCCTGGAAAAAAGTTGAGGCATCGATCATGGGACACCACGAACACCGTGCCGCGGCGCCCGAATCTGTGAGTGCTGCGGTCTTGAGCGTATCGACCACGCGAACCCTGGAGACCGATACGGCCGGTCAGTGGATCGCCAAACGCGCCGAGCGCGAGGGTCACCGCGTGGTGGCCCACCAGGTGGTCCCCGACGACCGGGACGCCATTCGAGAGGCCCTGCTGCACATCATCGCCGATACGGCTCCCCAGGCGGTCATCGTGACCGGCGGCACGGGCATCACCCCCAAAGACGTCACCATCGAGGCGATCCGGCCGCTGTTCAACAAGGAACTGACCGCTTTCGGCCCAATCTTCGCGCAACTCAGTTTCGAAGAGATCGATTCGGCCGCCATCCTTTCGCGCGCCACGGCCGGCATCATCGGCGCCTGCGTGGTGTTCTGCCTGCCCGGAAGCCTGAAGGCCTGCCAATTGGCCTGCAAGGCTTTGATTTTCCCTGAAATTGGACACGTCTGCAGCCATGTACGATAGTGCCCGTCCACCATTGGCCGATTTGCCCGCTATCCTCTCTGCCGCCCCAAATATCCGGTGAGCCAACCGGGCCGATCGGTGAGAATGGCATCCACACCCAACCCCAGGGCCTTTTGCACCTGTGCCGCCGTGTTACAGGAATAGGTGCAAACCCTCAGGTTGCGATCCGCGGCCCAATCCACCAGCCGTTGGGAGAGCCGGCCGATGGGCACGTCGATGGCCCACAGAAAGTCGACCTCCTTGTCCGCGAGACGCAAGACGGTTTCGGGTTGCCGCCCCGGCACGTTATAGACATAACGCCATTGGGGGGCAAGGCCATGGGCCAGGCGCAACAACGCCAGATCGAAGCAGAGCACAAAGATATTGGCCGGCGGCGTCCCATGGGGCAGGTTGGCCAGTTGGGCCACCACCTGGTGCGTCAGACGATGGTTGTCAACTTTGGGTAGCGCCTTGATTTCGATCAGCAGGCGGGTTCGGGTGGCGAACCGGGAGAGGGTCTGCTCCAGGGTCAGCAACGGCTCGCCGGTAAAATCGGCATGAAACCATCGGCCCCAGTCGAGCTCGGCCAACTGTGGGGCGGTCATCTTCGCCACACGGCGCCGACGGCGCATGATACGCCACAGGGTCGCATCATGATAGATCACCGGCACGGCATCGGCGCTCATCTGCACATCGAGCTCGATGCCGTCGATGGGGTAGGCCAGCGCCCGGTCGAATGCCGAACGGGTATTTTCAGGGGCTTCATCTCGCGCACCACGGTGGGCGACGAGCCATGGGACGCCATCCTGGGCATAATTTCGCATTCCGACCATCCTCTTTTTAGTCTGAAGTCAACCGCAACGAGCAAAACAAATATGTATTTTTATGCTAAATTAACTACATTTTTGTTTTTTTACTATACAATAACAATTAGCGTGCATAGGTACCGATTTTATGTTAACGAATTGATATTTTTTGCAATAAACATTTCTTCCAATCGCCCTAAGCCGGGTTGGCGCGCAACTTGCTTCGAATGGGATCAACTGTCGTCGGAAATGTGGGCCGCTGGATTGCGCTGGAAAGGAGGTGACACCGCCGCTCGAACGTTCCCACGATCGCCAGGCGCGACGCCGGTCGGCACGCCATATCATCATAACAACCCGTTAAATTTTACAATGAGGAGAACCACACACCATGAAACGACTTATTCCTGTTATCGCTTTGGCAATGGTTTTGACAAGTAGTACGATTTGGGCAGCGGATGCAACCCTGAGCATGGATGTCAACTCGGCATACGTATGGCGCGGCATCACTTTCAATGACGGCGTGGTGGCCCAACCGAGCATCGACGTCACCAACGGCAGTTTCGGTGTCAATGTCTGGGGCAATTTCGACCTCGACGACTATGACGACACCCTGGATGAAAACGAATTCTCCGAAGTCGATCTGACCGTCTACTATGGCTTCAGCGTCCAGAGTCTCGACATCACCCTGGGTCTGATCGAATATCTGTTCCCGGTAGCCAGCGGCAGCACCCATGAGGCCTACGTGAGCCTCAGCCATCCGATCATCGGCGGCCTGTCCGTAGGAGCCGACTTTTACTACGATTTCGATGAGGTGGATGGCTACTATGCCGATCTGGCGCTCACCTATGCCATGGATCTGGCGGAAAAGCTCAGCTTAGAGATCGGTGCCCGCGCAGGCTACGCGGACGAGGATTTTGCCGAGTACTACGGCGGTACGGACAGCGGCCTTTACGACTACACCCTGTCCTTGGGCGTGTCTTATGCCCTCACGGAAGCATTGAGCCTGGGTGCCAACATCAATTACACAGATTCTCTGGATGACGATGCGCTGCCGGACGACGGCGAGTACGGCTCGGGCGTGGACGTCAACACCTACGGCGGCATCAGCATCGCTTATACCTTTTAAACACCAACTTCCTGTTTTGCCGGCCTCCGCGGCAAAAAGCCCCTCCTTATGCCCTCGGGATGCGGACGAACCGCCGCATCCCATCTTTCTTTTTGGACAGGGCTTAGCGCAGCTCAAACCGAACCGGCACCCGGACCCACATCTCGATGGGCCGCCCGAAACGGCGGGCCGGTTCGAATCGCCACAGGCCCACGCTTTTAACGGCGCTACGATCCAGCATGGCATAGCCGCAGCTCTCGGCCAGCCGGACCTGGGCGGCACGCCCCTGCCGATCCACGAGCACATCGAGCCGCACGGTGCCCTGGTAGTTTCTTCGGCGGGCCACGGCCGGATACACCGGCGGCGGGTTCAGGTGGTAGAGGGGGACCGATGCCTGAACCTCGGCCTGGTCCGGACCCGGCATTTGGGCCTCTGCAGAAGGGGAGGCATTTTCCGGCGATGAGGCTCCGGCCGCCGGTTCTACCGGTGTCGGTTGCGTCTGCGATACCTGGGAGGCGGCCGGTTCCGGAGTGGGCACCGCCATGGGGGCCGGTTCGGGCCTGGGGAGCGGTTCGGGTTTCACCGGCGGCGCCTTCTTGGGCACCAGTGGAGCCATCGGCGCGATGGGATCGGGTGCATCCACCGGCAACGGTCGAACCGGTTTGGGAGCGGCGGGCGCCGGTACCTGGACCAGGGAAATGGTGATGGTGCGGTTTTCGTGCATGGCCATGACCGGCGGCGTGGCTACCAGATCGAGTTTGAAAAAAACCGCGTGGCACGCCAGGGCCATCAGCACGGGAACGATCCAGCGCTTCATGGCGTCCTCTCGGATTCGGCCTGCAGGCTGATGCGGGTCAGCCCGGCCCGGCGCACCTCGTCGAGCACCCGGAACAGGGTCTGGTAGGGCAGATTCCGGTCGGCAAAGAGCAGCACCCCGGTTTCACGCTCGGCTTCGGTGCGTTGCCGGAGCAACGCTGTCAGGTCGGCCAGAGCCACCGGCACCTTGTCGACAAAAATGTCGCCGCCGGCCGTTACGGTAATCGATACCGGCGCGGTCCGGTCCAGCTCGGCCGACGACGATGTGGGCAGGGCCACCGGCAGCCCCTTGTGCACGGCCATGGAGAGCATGGCGTAAATGAAAACCACGAGCAACAGGAAGACCACATCGATGAGCGGCAGCATCTCGATGCGCGGCGATCGGGTTTCGATGGGTTGAATCTTCATGGCTCGGTCGGATCTTCTGTTTTCAATCTGAAGGAGACTTGCCCATGCACCAGCTTTTCATACACGATTTCCAGGCTGGTGGCGTACTTTTCGATCTCCAGGGTGGCCCGCCGCACCTTGGAATTGAAGTAGTTGAATGGAAACACCGAAAAAATGGCGATGGCCAGTCCGGTGGCCGTGGTGATCAGCGCCTCGGCCACACCTGCGGTGACCGCCTCGGGATGATCGATGCCGCTGGCGCCAAGCATCTCGAACGAGGTGATGATGCCGGTCACCGTACCAAAGATGCCGAGCAACGGCGCCACGGTAATCATGGTGTCGAGCACGGTCATGGTGCGCCGCATGCGCTGGATTTCGTCGGCCGCGGCCGACTCCATGGCCTTGACCATGGAAAATTCGCGGTGCAGGATGCCGGTCACCAGGATGCGCACCACAAAATCGCGGCTGCCCATGGTCTTGAGCCGCACCGCTTCCCAGTTGCCCGAGCGGCACAGCTCCAGCACCTCGTCCACCAGGGCCGGCTTGCGCTGCAGGCCGATCCGGATCCAGAAAATGGCCCGCTCGATCACCACAGTAAGCACGATGAACGAGCAGGCCAGCAAGGGGTACATGACCGGCCCGCCGCTGCGAAAAAATTCGTTCATACTGGCCCCCAAAAACCTATATGGACCCGAAGCGGGCGGTCACGCCGGCCAGGACGTTGAATTCGGGCGAGGGGTAGTAGCCGGGGATATTGGCCCAGTTCAGCCCGCCGTAGGAGGCGTAGTCCTCATCGAAGATGTTGTTGAAATTGACAAAAAATCCAAGCCAACGCCAGTCATATTTGATCTTGGCATTGACCACCGTATAATCGTCCTGCTTTGAAAAAGCATTGTTGAAATCGCTGATCAGATAGCGGCTGCCCGTATAAATGCCATCGACACCCAGAAAGAGTCCCATGTCGAAAGCATAGCCCAGATTGGCCGAAATCCGATTCTCCGGTACATTGGGAATTGCGCTGCTGTCATATGCGCCGCCATCGATTTCGGTCTTCATGTGGGTGTAAGCGGCCCCGGCCAGCCATCCTTTGTATGCGTAGTCCCACCTCACCTCGATCCCCTGGCGAACGGTATCGCCGTCAAGGTTTTCATTGGCGCCGAAACCGAATGGGCCGCCGGCGGGATTGTAAAAAATCTCATCCTCGGTTTCCAAACGGAAAATGTTGACGGCGAAGGTCATGCCGTCGATCAGGCCGAACATGGCCCCCACCTCGATATTGTTGGACTTCTGAGGCTTCAAACCAGTGGCCGCTGAATTATCGATGAAATTGAAAATTTCATCGAGCACCGGATACCGGAAGCTGGTGCCATAACTGGCATAGGCCTTGGCAATGCCGAAGGCGTAGTTGATGCCCACGGTCCAGGATTCTTCATCGAATTTTTTGTCATCCTGGGAGCCGGAGGAGAAACTGTAATCGGCGCGCTCGTAACGGTATCCGCCGGAAAGCGTCAAGTGACGGGTGACGTCGAGATCGTCTTGAACAAAATAGCCGATATTTTCCCGTTTCAGTTCATAACTGGATGCCCCGGTAAAAGAGGAAAAGTTATCGATATCCTCTTCAAACCAGGAAAAATCGCCTCCCATGATGAGCCGGTTGGAAACCTCGCCGAAATCCTCCTGAAATGTAAACCTCGGCGAAACGGCAATGGTTTCAATTCGGGTGTCACCGTTAAAATAGCCGCCGAAAAAAGAGGCATACTGGTCCACCGAGCGCTTTCGATAGGAGAGATCCAAACGAAAGGCGTCGTTGGTGAGGAAAAAAAGCTCAAGTCCGCTTTTGGCATAGTAGTCTTCGGTGTCGGCAAAATCATCGGGATGGACCGTGTCGGTCGGCTCGGCGCCGGCATCGATGTCGGTTTGCAGCAATGCGCCGGGAAGGCCGGTTTCGTCCTTGTGGTAACCCCCGCTCAAGTCAATACTGACCGACTCGCTGGGGTCGATCCGCAGGGTGGCGCCAACATCTTTGGCTTCGGTTTGACTGTTGTCCCGATACCCATCCGAGTCCAGATAGGTGGCCGACATATCGAAGGACCAGATATCCTTGGCGCCGCTGAAGCCGGCCGAGCCTTTATAAGTCTCATAGCTGCCGTATTGCGCGGCGACTCGACCTTCGAGGCCGGTGCCCGTCTTGGTAATGATGTTGATCACGCCTCCAGTGGCATTGTCGCCATACAGGATCGTTCCTCTCGAGCCCGGCAGCACCTCTATGCGTTCGATACGATCCAATGGAATCAGGGTCCAGTCCGTACCGCTCAGATCGGCCTGATTGATCCGGCGGCCATCGACCATGACCAGTAGATTCTGTTGCGCCACTTCACCGAAACCTCGCAGGTCAACGATGTAGGCACGCTGGTTCCCCCCGATATCGCTGACATGCAATCCGGCCGACGACAGTACCTCCGGCACATTTTTGGCGTTGGAACGTGCGATCGTTTCCGCATCGATCACCGTCACATGGGCCGGCACTTTGGCTGTCGGCTCCGCCTCCCGGCTGGCCGTCACCACCACCTCTTCCATCGCCACTTTCGTTTCCTGCGATTCGGTCTGTTCCGCCTGGACCGAGCCCCAGGCACCCCCGGTCAATATCAACGCCGCCGCAACCACTTTCATCACACCGTGCATCTTCTCGTCCTCCGTTTCAGGCGCTTTAAGCAAAGCTTACCAAGCATCGCCCCGTGGTGGTCCGGCATAAAAAATCCCGGACCGATGAAACCCTCGATCCGGGATGTCCCTTTTTATCCGCTCGATCCGTTCGGCCAATGGTGGTCCTCGCCATGCAACTGGCCACATTTGTCCAGGCAGGTCTTCTGACTTCCCCGCCCCACACGCGGCCTTCCCATCCATATCGAACAGTGGCACACAGGGCGCATGGGGTCCCCGATGCGTTCTGCATCGGGCGGGGTCACAGCGGCGGGCCCGTCCCCGATTTTCACGGGGTTCCCTCTTCAGCTCCGGCAGGAGCACCTGAACATACAATATGCACATGGCCCTAACGTATTTGAGAGGCGATTGTCAAGACGGCAGAAGTCGACGCTATCGATTCAGATACCTGCCCGGCAC
Organism: Desulfatitalea tepidiphila; assembly: GCF_001293685.1. Lineage (NCBI taxonomy): Bacteria > Pseudomonadati > Thermodesulfobacteriota > Desulfobacteria > Desulfobacterales > Desulfosarcinaceae > Desulfatitalea > Desulfatitalea tepidiphila. The sequence goes on from NZ_BCAG01000007.1 coordinate 162,723, forward strand.
AAGGTGGACGGAGGGATAGTCCCCCAGGGGACTTTTGTCCACGAGCAGGGTACAGCCATAGACCCGTTCGAGCAGATCGAAGCGCAGCACCTCTGCAGGCGGGCCGATGCCGGCAAGGCGGCCCCGATCGAGCAACAGGAGTCGGTCCGCATACATGGCCGCGAGGTTCAGGTCGTGGGAGACCATGACCACGGTCATGCCCTCTTCGGTCTTGAGCCGTGCCATGAGATCCATCACACGCACCTGATGGGCCAGATCCAGAGCCGCCGTGGGTTCATCGAGCAGCATGATCTCGGGCTGCTGGCAGATGGCCCGGGCGATGAAGACCCTTTGACGCTCGCCGCCGCTGAGTTGATCCAGGCGGCGGTCGGCCAGGTGGGCCACGCCGGCCAGTTGCATGGCTTCCCAGGCCTGTGTCAGATCCTGTTCGCCTTCGAAGCCGAGCATGCCCAGATGCGGGGCGCGGCCCATCATCACTACCTGAAGCACGGTGAAGGCAAAGGTGACCGGCACGCTCTGGGGCACATAGGCCATGCGGCGGGCCAGCTCCCGGGCGGTGTAATCGCCTATCGCACGAGAATGGACCGCGATTTGACCGGCCTGCACGGTCAGCAGCCCGGCCGTCAGCTTGAGCAGGGTGGTCTTGCCCGATCCGTTGGGGCCGATGATGATGAAAAAGCCGCCCGTCGGCACCTGAAAGCTCAGGTCCGCGAGCACCGCCTGCCCGTCGAAGGCATGGCCCACTGCCCGGACTTCTACGGCTATGGATTGGGGGGGGTCAGCCATCGTTCCACTTTCAGCCGTTATTGGACTTACGCAACAGATAGATGAAGAGCGGCGCTCCGATCATGGCCGACACCACGCCCACGGGCATTTCGCCCTGGGAGGGGAGGGTGCGGGCCAGCACGTCGCATACCACCATGAAAGCCGCCCCGCCGAGGATGCAGGCCGGTACCAGCACCCGATGGTCGGGGCCCAGGATCAAACGGAGCATGTGGGGCATCACCAGCCCCACGAACCCCACCAGGCCGCAGTAGCTCACGGTGGCGCTGACCATCAGGGAGGTGACGGCCAACAGCAGGGCTGTGGTGCGCCGGATGTTGACCCCCATGCTGTGGGCCATGTCGCTGCCCAGGGCCAGCAGGTTCATGGCGTGGGAACGCATAAAAATGAGCACGAAACAGGGAATCACGGTCAGGGCCAGCCCGCCGACTTTCGCATTTGTGGCGGCGGCCAGGTCTCCCATGAGCCAGAAGATGATGTTGTGCAGCCGGCTGTCCTGGGCCATGGAGACCAGGAACATGATCACCGCCGCGCAAAAAGCGTTGACCATCACCCCGGAGAGCAAGAGGGTGTTGGCGCGCACGAACGAGCGACCCGGGGCCATTAGAAACAGCACGCCCAGGGTGGCCAGGCTGCCGGCAAAGGCACTCAGCCACACGCCGGGAAAGCGGGCCAGGCCCATGAGGATGCCGATGATGGCGCCGATGGCCGATCCGCCCGAAACCCCCAGGATGTAAGGTTCGGCCAGGGGATTGCGCAGCAGGGCCTGAAACACCAGGCCGCCCAGGCTCAGGGTGGCGCCGAGCAGGGCCGCCAGCAGCACCCGCGGCAGGCGCAACCGCCAGATGATGTCATGCAGCAGCTTGTCCTCGCCGCTGCCGGCCAGGCTCCGCAGGACCGCGCCGAATCCGCCCCCGGTGGAGCCGGCGCCCAGTCCGAGATACAGCGCCAACAGCAGCACGGCGGTCAGGAGCCCCAGCACCACCACCATGCGCCGGGTGACGGAAGTAGCGGCGTTGGTCATGGCCGTGCCTCGAACAGGTTGGGATGGATCAGGCCGGCCAGCACTTCGAGGGCATCGACCAGCCGGGGCGAAGGCCGGTCGAACAGATCCGGCGGGGCGATGAACACGGCATTCCGTCGGACGGCCGGAATCACCGGCCACTGCATCCATTCGGCCTTGACCTGCTCGAAGACCGCATCGCGGGCCATCGAGGAGATGACGATCACCTCCGGCGCCAGGGCGATCACCTGTTCCCTGGAAAATCGCGGGTAGGGGGTAGGCCCGGCCGCCAAATTGGTGCCTCCGGCCATTTCGATCAGGGTATGAATAAAGGTGGAACTGCCCACCGAAACGATGGGAGAGATACCGATTTGAAGAAAGACGCCGGGCCGTAAGGGCGTCTGGGCCACCTTCGCTTCCACCCGGACGATGCGTTGCCGCATGTCAGCCACCACGTCCCGTGCCACGGCCGCCGCATCGATCAACCCACCGATGGCCTCGACGCTCTGCATCACGGTTTCCAGGTCGAGTGGGTTGACCGCGAAGACCGGCAAACCGAGCGCTTCCAGCTGTTCGACCGCGGCAATGGGATTGCCGTCCTTGACCGCGATGCACAGGTCGGGCCGCAGGGCCACGATGCGTTCGACATCCAGATGGATATAACTGCCGATCTTGGACAGTTGTTGGGCCGCGGGCGGGTAGTTGCTGAAGCGCGTCACCCCGGCGAGCCGATCTTCCCGGCCCAGGGCAAAGACGATTTCGGTGACGCTGGGTGCCAGGGCCACAACCCGGCGGGGATCATGGGGCACGTTCACGATCCGTCCGGTGAGATCGACCACTGTCCGCATCGGCGTCTTCTCCGCCGGCGCCGCGCCGGCCAGGGCAATCACCAGGACGGCGGCGATACCGGCAATATGGCGCAGGACCCGGTTCATAAAAAGGCCGCTCCTCTGAAAGATGCCAATTTATTTTGGAATTGCATCATCGCTGCAATCGCCAGACGTGTCCGGAGCTCAATTTGGCCTGGACGTAAACCTGCTGTTCGATGGTCAGGGATTGCCGCCCGGCGCGCAAGGTGAAAAAGGTTTCGCTTCTAGAAGAGCCTGACGTACCGCCCGTGGGAATCACCCGGCGAAAAAGGAAGGCGACGACCTGATCGCCCAGCTCGATCAACTCCACGTCGCCGGCCCCGGTGTCGTGGTCGATGCGCAGCCGGTTGTTGTTCAAATAGAGGCGCAGGGTCTCCTGATGGCGGGTGCGGTTCACGGGATCGTAAAAGTCGGCGGCCATCAACAGGTTGCCGTAGTAGTCCACATCCACATCGGCCCGGACCTCGAGACGGCCGTACTCCACGTCCCGGGGATCGGAAATGCTCCGGCAAAAAAAGGTGTCGGCCGTACCGCGCCAATCCCCTGCCAACGATTTGAACAGGGTAACCGTCTGCCGATGCTCGTCGGGGGTGAGCTCGCGTGTTTCGATGGGGTCGTAGCTCTTTTTGCCGCTCAGGGTCGTGGGCGACGAGGAGAGGCACTCCTGGGCCAGGCCCATGGATACCGGCAGCAGACACCAGGCGAAAAATCCTAAAAGCATTTTCGGCCACTGATAGCTTTTACGCCTCATCGATCCATTCTCCAGTATTTCTTGAATGCCCATCGCCGGAAACGGCACGGCGGTGGCATGCTCTGCGCGGGATACTACGGCCAGGCCGAGAGGTTTGTCAACCGCCGGCTTGGACCGGCAGCAGTTCTATTTGAATGTGATGCATCAAACCCGGCGCGGGTGGGACAGGCGGCCGATGCCACACGCCAAGCGTTCAAGCGCCGTTAAAATGCACGGCGAGCGGCCCAGAAACTCGCTGCGCTCAAACAGTCTGGGCCGCTTGTCCGCCGTTTGCATTCAAACAGCAGTAAGACCGCTGGCGTATATGGCTCTGGCCACCTGCCCCACCCACGCCTGATATGAACGTTGCGATGCGAATGTCGTTAGCAGACCATTGATAGAAAGCATGCCCGGCAGGAAAATCACATTCAATAAGACCTACTGTTTGGCCAGCCGCGCACTTGCCCTGATCCGGCGAACACGTTATAAGATACGGCCATAAATTCAATGCGATCAGGATGGACGCCCCAGGACATTGCCCCATGGGATACAAGGCTGTCATTTTCGACTTGGATGGGACCCTGCTCGACACTCTGGACGACCTGGCCGCCGCCGCCAATCGGGTGTTGAAGTCGAACGGGTATCCCACCCATGAGCACGATGCTTACCGTTGGTTTATCGGCCATGGATCCGCCGTTCTCATGGAACGGGCCCTGCCGCCGGAACGGCGCTCACCAGAGATCATCTCGGCCTGCCTCGGGGAGCTGCTCGACGACTACAACCGCAACTGGCACTGCGTCACCCGACCCTATGACGGCATCGGCGAACTTTTGGCCGACTTGCTGCGCCTCCACCGCCCCATGGCCGTGGTCACCAACAAACCCCACCACTTTACAGGTCAAATGATCCGGTACTATTTCCCGGAGGTGCCGTTTCAGGCCATTCTCGGGCAACGGGACGGTGTGGCCAAAAAGCCCGATCCGGTGCAGGCGCTGGCCGCGGCCCGGGCCATGGTCGTCGCTCCGGCGGCATGCGTCTTTCTTGGGGACAGCGCCGTGGACATGGAGACGGCCAGAAGGGGAGGCATGCTGCCGGTGGGGGCCGGTTGGGGCTTCCGGCCAAGGGCTGAACTGGTCGATGCCGGCGCCGTTCGGGTGCTCGACCACCCGCTTGAGCTCACCGACCTGCTGGACCCCTAGGTTGACGACATCGTAAGAAGGCCAATATCTGCGTTGCGCTCATCCCGTGGTCCTTGCGGCGTACAACAATTACGCCTCAGGACACAGAATTTCGCGCGCCTTGATCTTGAACTTCTTACGCTGTCGTCTATCAACAACTTCTTACGAATAAATCCATTTTGATGAACCCGACTGAATTGACCTCCGCCGTTCACAGCAAATTGGATCCGCGGGCTGACACATCTGCAAACATGCCTTATTTTCAATTTATCTTTTGAACCATATCCGTGTCCGTCCAAAAACATGCCGATTGGCCATTTCTGGATGGACATCTACCGAAGGAGGCTGCCATGGGAGAGTTGGTGCATCGATCTGAAATCGTGATCACACGGGAAAAAGGCCCTACGCGCAAGGCCATCATCAAGGGATTTGACGAGCCGGTCTACTACGGCGTACACGGGGGCATAAAAGGCTTTTACCGCATCGAACCCGAAGAGGAGCACGCGGCCACCCTGGATCATCTGGTGGGTGCCGTGGGCGGCTGAATGATGGGGACATTCGCCACGTTGCTGGCGAAAAGCAAAATCGCCACCCCCAAGGACCGGTTTCGGGCCGATGTGAGCGGCGACATCGAAAACGTTGACGGGGTGCTCAAAGTCACGCGCATCGACGTAAAATATACTTTAAGCCTGGCGCCTGATCAGCGGGCGGGCGCGCAAGCGGCCTTCGAGGCCTACCTGCCCCACTGCCCGGCCGCCCAGAGCGTTATTGCGGCCATAGAGCTGCATCATACCTTGGTGCTTCAGGACAAATAGGGCACGTCCCCGATGCCGGAGGAAAGCTGGATCGGAGCGGCCATCAATCCATGCCCATCTGGACTTCGAGCTTCTTGATCTCTTTTTCGAGCTTCGCTTTTTCAGTGGGATTCAGGGTAGGGTCTGCCAGGCGGCGCCGGAGGCCCACCAGTACCATCTCTTCCCGGTATTCATTGCAGGTGTATGGTTTCATGTCCGATTTCAATTCGCTTTGGGCGCCGACAGCAGCGTCTTCAGCACATCCTCTTTTCCGATAATGCCCACCAGGGTCCCTTGGTCCACCACCGGCAGGGTGTGAAATCCGCTGTCCACCATCAGACCGGCAATGGTTTCCAGGGTGGTGTCCGATTGGACTGTGACCGGGTCGGGTGTCATGGCTTCGGCCACGGTCAGGGCGGCGATCTTGCGCACCTCTTTTTCGATCTGTTTGGAGGAGCTCAGGGAAACGTAGCTGTCCAGCAGGGTGAAGACGGTCGGCATGGGCAGCCGTTTCTGCTGGGCCACCAGGTCGCTTTGGCACAGAATGCCCACCACGCGGCCCTCCTCGTCGAGCACCGGTGCGCCGTTGATGCCTTTTTCAAGCAGAAGCTGAGCCGCCCGTCCGATATCGGTTTCGGGCGTCAGGGTGATCACATCGGTGGTCATGATCTCTTTGGCTGTCATCATCGCGCTTCCCCCTTGGTTTTGACGATCTTTAATGCCTTCATAATCTAAGAGAGCACCTTACGCAAGGCCGGCCCGATGTCATCGATCATGTAGGGTTTGCGAATATAGGCGCCGACCCCGAGGCTGAGGGCTTTTTTGACCCGCTCGGTCTCCGAAAATCCGGTGGCGATCAGAGCCCGCATGCCGGCCCGCAGCTCCAGAACCGCCTGATAGGTCTCCAAACCGTCCATGCCGGGCATGATCATGTCCAGAATGAGCGCATCAACCGCACCGCCGACCTGTTTCAGATATTCAATGGCCGCTTCACCGGATGCGGCGGTGACGACCCGATAGCCCAGTCGTGTGAGGATGTCGGCGGCGATCTGGCGCTGCTCGACCACATCGTCGACCACCAGAATGGTCTCGCCCTTGCCCATACAGGAATCCAAATCGACGTGATGCTGCGTCGCAGCTACGGGCAAGTCGCCGGTCACCGGAAAATAGAGGTGGAAAGTGGTTCCTTCGGATGCCTTGCTTTGGACCGAAATGTATCCTTCGTGATCCTGAACCGTTCCCCATACCACCGCCATGCCCAGACCGCTGCCGCTGCGACCCATCACTTTGCGGGTGAAGAACGGTTCGAAAATGCGCTGCAGGTCCGACTCCGGGATGCCGTTGCCGCAGTCCATGACCTCGAGACAGACATAGGCACCCGGGGGCATCTGCGACTGGCCCGGCGGCGGTGTGCCGTACCGGCAGTTGCGGGAACGGATCACGATCCGGCCACCTTGGGGCTGGGCTTCGGCGGCATTGAGCACCAGGTTCATCAATGCCTTTTTCAAATGGATAGCCGACCCTTTGATGTGGGCCAGATCGGGGTCCAGCTCGGTTTCCACCGTGACCCCGGGATAGCGCCCGATCATCTCCCGGTGTTCCGGTGAAGCAATGTGTTCGGCCACCACCTGGTTCAGGCAGATGGCGTTCATGGTCTGAACGCCTCGTCGGGCCAGGGTCAACAGATCCTGAACGATTTCGGCGGCCTTGTTCCCGGTTTTGCGAATGGTTTCCAAGGGGCGGCGCATGGGGCTGTCGTCGGGCAGATCGATCAGAAGCAGGTCGGGATAACTCACAATGCCCGAAAGGACATTGTTCAGGTCATGGGCCACGCCGCTGGCCAGCAGACCGATGGCCTCCATTTTGCGGGATTGGGCCAGGAGGGCCTGGAGGGCCTCCTTTTCCTTCTGAGCCTGGATCCGCTCGGAAATGTCCCGGGCCGTGCCGAGAATCCCGATGGGCCGGCCCGATTCATCGAGCATGAACGCGCCGCGCACCTCGGTGTGCAGAAACCCTCCGTCCTTTCGTCGCATCTCCAGCTCGATGGTGGCCGATGCATTGTAATCGCCCTTGCTTTGGGCCATGGCCAGCAGATCGTCCACCAGGGCCTTGGCCTTCTCTAACGAATGGGGAGAGAGAACATCCGCGACCCGCATGGCCCCGAGTTCCTCCTCCGACCACCCCAGCAAGGTGTGGGCCGCCGGGCTGACGTAGGTCAGGTTCATGGCCATGTCCAATGACCAGAGGATGTCGGAGAGGTTCTCGGCCAGCAGTCGGTACTTGGCCTCGCTCGCCTTGAGAAAGCGTTCGGCCTGCCTGCGCACGTCGACCTCCTTGAGCAACGCGTCGCGTGCCTCTCGACCGCGGGCGATGGCCGCCTGGAGTCCCCGGGTAAGCCCGGCAATGGATAGGGCGACCAGGGCATTGAGAAAGAGGAAATTGAAGCCGGCGGCAAGGGCCCGTCCCAAGGTGGGAAAAAATGGCTGCCCGGCAGCCACCAGCCCCAGGGTCTGGAGCCAGCCCAAACCGGCCAGTGTCAGGGCGTTGATGGCGATGGCCGCCACCGCGGCCCTGAAACCGAGCAGAATGCCCGCGATCACCGCGAAGGTGAAGAGCCAGGCCGGACCGCCGCTGAGCATCCCCAGATTCACCATGACCCACACACCGACCAGGTAGAGGGTCGCCAAGACCGCGCAGGTCCGGACGTTGAAGGTCAGCTTGGGAACCAGCATCATCCCGGCGATAACCGCGTAGATGGCGATGTCGATCGCGGCCATCCACCAGCGCCCCTCGGATAGCAGGATAACAAAGATCGGCGCCATGATCAGAACGGCCGTCACCAGGCCGGCCGCTATGAGGTACTGCAAGACCCGATACCGCCAGAATGCGAGGCTCTCGCTGTCGGCCAGCCCCGGCGCCGAGAGACGGGAAAGAAAGGCGACCCACCAGCGGACCAGGGGGTTGAAGCTTTTTCGGGAATGTGTTTTCATGATCCTCACAATTTAAGTTGAACTCAATTCCGCCTATATCGGCTTCTGTAAGAAAAAATTGAACCGTCGCCGCTGATCTCCATCGACGCCGTCCAGCATTCACTAAATAGTGGGCTTTTTTCCTGAAATGGCAATGACATGGGTTTCGAAAACCCGACTCCTTGGATGCCATGGCACAAACATACCTTTTTTTGACCCTATCCCAGGTCTTGACCGCCATCTGCCTGGACTTTCGCGGGTACGAGCCGCAGACCATGTTGTTTTGCGAGGTGCTGCGCGCCCTGGACGCACCGGGCGTCAAGTATAGACGCGAACCCGGCAAGGCGGGCTTGTGGTTGTCGTATGGGAACCAGGGTAAACTGCGCTGGCTGGAGGGAGAGGCGCTGGTCGACTTCATGTGCCGGCAGATCGATAATGCGAACCTGGACCCCGAACATCTGGCCGCCATCTGCCGAATGATCTTCCAGACGCCCTGCCGGGTGGATCGGCATCCAGACACGGGCCAACCGGGCATCGTCGTCCAAACCGACATGGCCGCCTTTCAATGCCGGCAGTGCGGACATTGCTGCCGCCGATTGGATTACCGGGACGGCATGACCCAGGCCGACCTGGAACGGCTGAAAAAAATGGGCCGCAACGACATCCTGGCGTGGGTGCGCACCACGCGAACCGTCCGGGGCGACATCACTCACCGGATCTGGGTCATTCCCGGCACCAATGAATTCGCACCGTCATGCCCTTTCCTGAAGCGAGGCGGCTGCCCGCACCAATGGATCTGCAGCATCCATGACGTTAGACCCGACATCTGCCGGAACTATCCGGTCAGTCGCAAACATGCGCTGATGACTGGATGCCCGGGATTTGATATACACACGCCCGGGCAACCCGCCCCCTCGGGCAACCCACCCAACAAATAGAGATACAACCTGGAAGGTAGATAGGGAGGTTATGAAGAATTCAGCGGTTCATGCGGCGCCGGTGATCACGGTGTCGCCCAAGGCCGAAAAATCCATCGCGCGGTTTCATCCCTGGGTCTTTTCCGGCGCCGTGCGCCGATGTGACCGTGACATCCCCCCGGGTGACACCGTGCTCGTACAGACGGCCGACGGACGCCGGCTGGCGTGGGGCGCATACTCGCCTCGATCCCAGATCCGTGTGCGGATCTGGTCGTTCGACACCGACGCGCAGATCGACGCCCCTTTCTTCAAACGTCGCATCGATGCCGCCGCGGCCGCCCGGCGCCGCATGCCCCGGATCTCCCCATGCACCGCCGTTCGTTTGATCCACGGGGAATCGGACGGGTTGCCGGGATTGATCGTGGACCGTTATGGAGACTACCTGATCTGTCAGTTCCTGTCGGCCGGGGTCGACCGCTGGCGGGACACCATCATCGATCAGCTCAGAGAGCTGCCGGATATCAAAGGGATCTACGAACGTTCGGATGTTCCGGTCCGGGACAAGGAAGGCCTGCCGCAGCGCACGGGATTGCTGTGGGGCCAGGATCCACCCGAACGCGTCGACGTGCAATTGGGCCAGGTGCGCCTGTGGGTCGATGTGTTCAAAGGTCACAAAACCGGGCTCTACCTGGATCAGCGCGAAAACCAGGCGGCCCTGGCCGGAATGGCCGCCCAGGCCGACATGCTCAACTGCTTCTGTTACACCGGCGGGTTCGGCATATGGGCCATGCGGTCCGGTGCCAGGCGGGTCACCCAGATCGACGCCTCCCCGGAGATGCTTGACCTGGCGCGTGAAAACGCCGAGCTCAACGGCGTGGATGCCGAAGCCTTGGATTATATTTGCGCCAACGTGTTCGAACAGTTGCGCGAATTTCGCGAGCAGGAGCGCCGCTTCGACCTGATCGTGCTCGATCCGCCCAAGTTCGTGGCCGCCATGGGGCAGATGAACCGCGGCTGCCGGGGATACAAGGACATCAACCTGTTGGCCATGCGGCTGCTGCGACCGGGAGGTGTTCTGGCCACCTTTTCCTGTTCAGGCCTGGTCTCCGCACCGCTCTTTCAGAAGATCGTGGCCGATGCGGCCGTGGACGCCGGCCGGCGGGCGCGGCTGATCCAACGCCTCCACCAGGCGGCCGATCATCCGGTGGCCTTGAATTTTCCTGAAAGCGATTATCTGAAGGGACTGATCTGCCTCGTCTAATGAGGACGGTCAATAGGAAACCTCGTCACTCCTCTTCGAAAACGATCTCCACCTTGTTGAATTCGGCGGGTTCGAAACTCTCGATGTTTTCACTCTTTTCCAGAAAGTTGGCCATGTGCCGATACCCGCTCTCATAGACCCCCATGGCGGCGTTCAGCCGCTGGGTGATCACGTCATCCTCACCCAGGTCGCTGTAAGCCTCTTCGAGCAGTTTCCGCCCTGCGGACAGATGGGTGGCGATCTTTTCAAAGACGGCTTTTCGCTTGGCATGGCGCCGGCGCTCCTGGGAAATAATCGGCAGCAGACGCTGCACCGACAGTTCGATGAGCATATCCCGGGGCGCATTGAAACTCTTGGCCGTATCTTCGAGGCTCACCAGCGCGCCCCGACTGAGGACGTAGGTTTTCTGGACGCGGTTGGTGGATGATTCGAGCCGGGCGTTGCGAAACTTGCGCGCAAGGCTGTTCAGGGTCTGGGTATCGCTGAAGAGATGATCGAATAGCGATTTCTGCTTGATGCCGAGTTGGGCTGCGACGATGCTGATCGCCTCGATACAGCTGTCGGTCAATTTGAACGTCGCCCGCACCGACTGCCGACCACGTAGACTGGTGAATGTCGATGCGGAACGCGACGACTCCTCTTCGAGATTCAGATGTTCATTGTCAGCCATAGCTACCTCCCTGCCAACGGGGTCAGAAACATTACCAATATAGTCATACACAATTAGTAATGCAATCTGTTTTTGTCGGCTGGAGGCCAGCTTATCGTCTTAATGGGTGTCCATTAACCCGGCCGGCAGTTCACAGGTCTCGGCACCGAGCTTGGCCTTTCGGCCTTCCACATAGTGGGCCGCCGAAAGCGCCGCCATGCAACCGTCACCGGCCGACAGCACGATCTGGCGGGCATATTTTTCCCTGAGATCGCCGATGACATAAACGCCGGGAATGCTGGTGCGGCACTGATCGTCAGTAATCACGAACCCTTCGGCGTTCAGACGCACGCCGGCGGGAACGAGCTGATTATTGGGGACAAAGCCGATAAAGACAAAGACCCCGTCGATGGGCATGTCGCGCAGCTCACCGGTTCGGGTGTCCTTCAGCTCGACGGCGTTCACGCCGTCCCCGTCGGCCTTGATCTCGTTGACCACCGAATTCCAGATGACCTCCATCTTGCATTCGGCCTTGACGCGTTCCTGCAGGATCATGCTGGCCCGCAGCGCGTCGCGGCGGTGTACCAGGTAGACCTGTTCGGCCAATTTGGCCAGGTAGAGGCCCTCCTCGCAGGCACTGTCGCCGCCACCCACCACGATGACCCGCTTGCCCCTGAAAAAAAAACCGTCGCATACGGCACAGTAAGAAACGCCTTTTCCGTAAAGTGCATCCTCACCGGTCACGCCGAGCTTGCGCGGACTGCCGCCTGTGGCCAATATCACGGCATGGGTGGCGATCACGCGACCGCCGGCCGTGCGCACCGTGTGATGCTGCAGACCCGGCTCGATGGCGACCACTTCGTCGTTGAGCTCTTCGAGCGGGTAGGAGCGGGCATGTTCGGCAAACTTCATGGAGAGCTCGGCACCGCCGACATGCACGAATCCCGGATAATTTTCGACCTCATCGGAGAGGTTGACCTGGCCGCCCGGTGCGGCCTTTTCGATGAGCAGGGTCTTGAGCGCACCGCGCAAGGCATAGATCGCCGCCGACAATCCGCCGGGACCGGCACCGACGATGACGACATCGTACAATTCGGATTGAGACATCTGTTTTTCCTCCGGGCGCCCCATTGTGGCGGGTTGCCTTTTTACTTGTCGCTCTTTTTCAGCGCACGGGCCAATTTTTCACCCAGGGCACCCATGGACGAGTTATCCGTGTCTGCCTTGAACTGCTGCCATTGGTCCTCGTCACCGGCATCATGCGGTTTGAGTGAAATGCGCCGATCGGCTTTGTTGATCTCTTCGACGACCACGGCGATGGCATCGCCGGATTTCAATCGATCGATTGTGGCGGCATTGGGCGAACGGCTGATGGCCGATTTGGGCAGCAACCCGACGATGCCGGGCGCCAGGCGGACGAATGTGCCGAAGGCCTCCTGCTTTTCCACCGTACCGTTGACTGGTTGCCCCTTGGCCAGCTTCTGGTCCACCTCCAGCCAGGGATCGCCCTCGGCGTCGCGCAGGCTCAGACCGATACGCCGCTTGTTCATATCGACCTCTTTGACCATCACCGAAACGGCCTGACCGGTGTAGACGACGTCCTGGGGTTTGTGCACCCGCTGGGTGTAACTCATTTCGCTGATGTGCACCAATCCCTCGATGCCGGGCACGATCTCCACAAAGGCACCGAAGTCGGCACAGCGAGTCACCTTACCAGAGATTTTCTGGCCGGGCCGGATGGTTTCGGGCAGGCGATCCCACGGGTCGCCCTCGACCTGTTTGACCGACAGGGCGATTTTGGGGCCCTTTTTGCCGGGTTCGATGCGCAGGACCTTGACCCGGATCGTCTGGCCCGGCTTGACGGCATCCTCCGCCTTTTCCAGCCGCGACCAGCTCAGCTCGGAAATGTGCACCATGCCTTCCAGACCGGGCGTCAGCTCCACGAAGGCGCCGTAAGGCATCAGACGCGTCACGCGGCCGTCGAACGTCTGACCCGCTTCCAGTGTCTCCATGAAGGCGGCCTGGACCTTTTTCTGTTCGGCCTCGAGCAACTGACGCCTGGACACCACGATGTTGCGGCCATTTTCGGTGATCTGCTTGATCAGGAATTGAAAGGTCTGGCCCACATACTTTTCCCCATCTTCCACGTATTGGGTGTCGATCTGGCTGATCGGGCAAAAGGCGCGGCGCTTGAGCACCTCGACCTGAAAACCACCCTTGATGGTCTGGACCACCTTGCCTTCCACCGGAATGTTGCCCGAATGGGCATCCCTGAGCATCTCCAAACCGCCCACCCCGGCTATGGCGCGGGAAAGACGGATCTCGCTCTCGTTGGCGGCCACCACGAACAGATCCAGTTCGTCGCCCACTTCGTAGGGCAGCTGCCCCTCCTCGTCCTTGAGCTCCTCGAGCTCCACCACACCGTCGGTCTTGGTGCCCGTATCCACGAAAACCGAGCTGCTGGTGATGGCGATAATGCGTCCATGGACTTTGTCGCCGATCCGCAAATCCTCTTTCATGCCGGCGCTGTAAGCTTCGAACATCTCGGCGAAGCTCTCTTCCCCCTCTTCGCCATGGTCTGGGTCGTCGTTGATGGAATGGTCGTCAACCATACAAATATCCCTGATATCAAAGTGGTTATGGTCCTGCGCAACACCATGTTGCGGCACGAGGGGCCTCGGCTCATGCGTGCCGCCCTGTTGGCACCACATCCTTGGACGGAGCGAACAGGGCTTTCAGCAGAAGAAACGTCATATTCACCAAAAAACGGTGCACTTTGCAAGAAAGAATCGGTGTGCGACCTGCGAGACCGCCTCTTGCTCGCAGGCTACCGCTTGCAACCGGACCGGGGATCCCTATATTTTGTCTGTTTGAGGGTCCCCTGGCCGACATGAAACGTCAAACGGCAAGGGTTAAACCGTTTCGACAACAGACGACACAAGGAGCGAATCGACAATGGGCAACCAAATACGCACGACCTTACTGCTCGCCGTCATGACCGTTCTGATCATGGTGGTCGGACATTTGATCGGCGGACAACAGGGCATGTTCATCGCCCTGATCATCGCAGCGGGGATGAACTTTTTCAGTTACTGGTTTTCGGACAAGATCGTCCTGAAGATGTATCGTGCCCAGGAAGTGACCCCCCAGCAATCCCCCGACCTTTATGAGATGGTCGCCACCCTGGCCCGCAACGCGGGCCTGCCCATGCCGCGGGTCTATATCATCCCCCAGGATACGCCCAATGCCTTTGCCACGGGCCGGAATCCCGAACATGCCGTGCTCGCCGTCACCCAAGGGCTGCTGAAACTCATGGACCGGGAACAAATCAAGGGGGTGCTGGCCCACGAAATGGCCCATGTCAAAAACCGCGACATTCTCATCGGGTCCATCGCGGCCACCATGGCCGGCGCCATCATGATGCTGGCCAGCATGGCGCGCTGGAGCGCCATATTCGGTGGCCATCGCGACGACGAAGAGGGCGGTCTGGGCGGTATCGGCCTGATCGTCATGTCCATCATCGCCCCACTGGCCGCCATGATCGTTCAGATGGCCGTTTCGCGGTCGCGCGAGTACCTGGCCGACAGCACCGGCGCCCAGCTGGCCGGCAACAGCCGCGGCCTGGCCGATGCCCTGGAAAAGCTGGGCGCCTACAGCCGGCGGTTGCCCATGCAGGCCAACCCCTCCACGGCCCACATGTTCATCGTCAACCCCCTGGCCGGCGGCAGCCTGATGAGCCTCTTTTCCACCCATCCGCCCATCGAAAAGCGGGTGGCCCGCCTGCGCGGTACCCAACCGCCGGCCGCACCCGGCGCCGGCGACGAAAGCCGCCGAGGGGATGCACAGGATCCCCTGGCTCGGGGGAGGGCCTTCTGGGACAATATCAAATAAGACGGCGCCGTCCAGCAGCGACTTTTCACATAGCTATCGATTAAGTACTCCGGGAAAATCGAAACCCGGCCGTTCAACGGCCGGGTTTCGTTTATTGTTCAAGCAGGTGTGCCTGCGCTACAGCGTGCACTCCTTGCTGCTAGGGGAAAAGAGAAAGAAGCCGGCGGCGACGAACACGGGAAGTGCCAACACCAACCCCAGCACCGGCAACACCGTAATGCCGATGACGCTCAGCCCCATGGCCATGAAGAGCAGCGCCACGGCCACCCCCACGCTGGATACCCGTTCGAAAAGACAGTCGATGCGTTTCATATCTCCACCTCCTTTGGAGAGGTACATTCTGCCTGGACTTGCCGGGAACGGCGCCTTGGCTGCCCCCCGCACACGCCGCAACGCTCGTCGCTGCAACGCTGGCAGGCGAAACAGTCCGGGCAGCTATGTTTTTTCTGGCCCGCTTCAGGCTCGGGTACGAATACCTTGCCGGCCAATCCCGGAACCGTTTGCCATGCCATCCCAGCCATCCTCTTGAAAATCGCGTTTAATAAACAAACAATTAAACCGAGATCGGGCGTTGTCAACGTCGCTGCCGGTTGCCGGGGTTTTCGATGCACAAGACAAACGACTTTGACTTTTTGAGAATCGGTCGTAATATCGGCCTGCTGCCTCGATTCACGCCATGATCGACGCACGGCGGCCGGATCGGCAGCGCGCCCGCAAGAAAGGGTGTATTGACGAACCCGAAATGAGCAGCGATCGACGATGATCATCCATCCAAATGCCGGCAACACCTTGCAGCGGCTTCGCAACGACATACCGGCCGCCGCCGACGCCCTGTGTCTGGACATGCCCGAAGGGTGGCGACGCTGGACCCACGCTTTGGATGTGAAGCTGCTGCCCAAGCTGCAAGCCGAATTTCCGCTGGTGATCGCCATCTGCGGCGGCGGCTCGGCCGGAAAATCGACCTTGTTCAACAGCCTGATCGGCGATCAGGTGTCGCCCACGGGCGGAAAGGCGGGGTTGAATCGCCGGGTGTTGGCGGCGGTTCACGAACGACATCGGGACAACGGGGTCCTTTTCGCCACCCTGGCGCACACGCTGGGCGGACCACTCAGCCCCATGCACGATGCGCGGCAACTCACCGCGCCGGGAGACCCGGTCTACTGCGTCCAGACCCATCTGCCTGAAAAGCTGGTCTTGCTCGATACGCCTGACATCGACACGGGCGCGCGCGGCAATTATGCCAACCGGGAACTGGCCCGCAGGAGCCTGGAGAGCGCCGACGCTTTCGTCTATATTTTCACCAACGCCACTTACAACAACCGAGACAACACCGATTTCATCGCCGAGTTGCTCACCGGGATCGGTATCCGCCCGTGCTTTCTGGTCTACCGCGTCTATCCCAGTTTTTCCGATGTCGAGGTGCGGGAACATGCCGCGACAGTGGCGCAAAACCTCTACGGCCCAGGCCATGCCGCGCATGTGTTGGGCATCTTCCGCGCCGATGACGACAACCGGGTGGCCGCAGGCCGGCGGCCCATGACTCTCAGTGCCATCGACGGCGGCCCAGGCCTGCGCGACGCCATGGTCGCCATCGACGGGCCAGCCTTGCGCCAGACCTTGCTGAGTTCCATGATGGCCGACGCCCTGCACCAGGCGCGTCAAATGGACGAGGCCCTGCATGCGGCCCATGAACGGCTGGCCGCATACATCGAGGCCCTCGAAGCGGCCCAGCGCAGCGCCGTCCAGCAGGCCCTCTCCCATTTTCCAAGCGATCAGGTGCTGCGGCGCTTTGCCGATATCTGGCGGGCCACGGACCCAACCCATATCAAGGTGATGCGCCGTACCGGCCAGGTGGTGGAGTGGCCCTTGAAACTGGTGCTCTCCGCTGCTCGCAAGCTGCGCTCCGAAGAGCAGCCATCCTTGCCGGATAAACGCCGGGGGGACCCGGGCGCCCTGCTCGAGCTCGACCTGCTGCAGGCCGCTAATGCGCTCTACCAGGCTACGGTGACCGAACATATCCAGGACGGCGCCCAGGATCTGGCGGCGCCGCCCTGTGTCCGGGAGGCCCAGGCCAACCTGCGCCGCAGGGACTGGCAGGCGGCCCTGACCCGCATCCAGGCCCAAAAGGAGTTGATTCTCAGCTGGTCCGGTGGATTGGAGCAGGATCTGAAGGTGTTGGCCGAAGAGTTGCGCGGCCGCATGGGGCTGGTGGACCAGGTGCGCCAGACCTTTGCGGCCTTTCTCAACGTGATTCCGGCCACGGCCGCCATCACCTATATCCTGCACACCGGCGACCCGGCCGGAGCGGTGGGCATCAAGGTCAAATTGACCGGCCTGCTGGGGCTCCACGATCTGTACGCCCTCATCGCCATCCCGGCCACGGCCGGCATGAAGAAGGCCGATCAGCAGCAGCTGGAACAGATGCTGGCACCGGTGGCCCGAACCTGGCTGGCCCACAAACTCACCGCGGTGCAGCAGTTGTTCGAAGCGCAGATTACGGCAGAGGTGCTGGACACCGCACGCTCGGCGCATGGGGCGGCCGGAAAATTGATCGATGAGATCGACGGACACTTGAAGCTGGTGACCACCGTCCGCCCATAAAGCGCGTATCCGCTATCCAAATGAAGGAGAAAACCCGATGCTGGACCGCGACCTGGCCGCGATGGAGGCCATGGGCAAGATTGAAGAGGATGTGCAGGCGGTCAAACTCCTGAACGAAAAGTTGGGAAAGGCCCCCTTGTGGCAGCCGGGCCCGGTCTTGGTCAAGCAGGCCGCCCGTGCCCTCGAGTTGATCGGGCGGCTTCAGGCGCGCATGGACCGCCGCCTGGTGGTAACGCTCATCGGCCCCTCGGGAGCCGGCAAATCCACGCTGCTCAATGCCCTGGCCGGTGTCGACGATCTGTCGCCGACCGGTACCCGGCGCCCTACCACCCAATCGCTGGTGGTCCTTTCCAACGATCCGGCGGCCGCCCGCCAGTTGCTCGGCCCCATGGATGACAATTTGATCCAACTCCGTTCCAGTCCTAAAGCGGAATTGCTCACCCATGTGGTGCTGGTGGATACCCCCGACACCGACAGCACCGAACGCGAACGACATTTGCCGTTGATCGAGCAGGCGGTCGAACACTCCGATCTGCTCATCTGCGTGTTCGACGCCCAGAACCCCAAGCGCCGCGACCATGCCGATTTCATGGCCCCCATCGTGCGACGGTTCCACGGGGCCTCGCTGGTGGCGGTGGTCAATCAATGCGACCGTTTGAGCCCGGAAGAATTGAGCGGGGTGGTCGGCCCCGATTTCGACGCCTACCTGCAAGAGGCATGGGATGTTCGGCCGGAGGCCGTGCTGATGGTTTCGGCCCGCCGGCACCTTCAACACCCCAGGTGGGATCCCCAGGCAGGTCCAAGGCACGACCTGGACCAGTTCGATCAATTGCGCCGGCTCGTGTTCGAAACCTTCAACCGGGCCGGCTTCGGTCCGGATCGGCGCCTGGCCAATGCCCGCCAGATCAAGACCTACCTCTTCGAACAGGTGGATCGGGCCGTGGCCCGTGACCGCGCCTCCCTGGAACAGGCCGTTGAACGCATCACTGTGGTCGAACAGGAGGCCCTTCGCCAGGCCGTGACCAGCCTGCGCCGTGAAGATCTGCGCATGGTGCTGGGGGTCAATGCCCGACTCTACCAGTCTCTGGCACAGCGTTGGATGGGGCCGGTGGGCTGGCTGGTGGCCATCTGGTCCCGGATCATCCTTTTCGGCACCGGACTGGCCGCGCTCATCCGTTTCGGCAACCCCCTGCGCCAGATCTGGGGATTGATTTCATCCTGGCGGCATTACCGGGAGAGTAGTGCCGCAATCGGTTCCCTGGATGACCAGACCCGCATCGACCAGGCCCTGCAGACCTTCCAGAAGGTGTGGTGGACCCACTGGCCCGACATCGCCGAGCTGCTGGTCCAGGGACGCTTCGATCCCGAGGTGCGTCGTGTCAATGTCGACCAGGACAAGGCTGTAGGGGATCTGGTGCGCGGATTGTGGCGCGACAGCCTGGATACCGAAATCGAGCGCAGCGCCGCATCGTTGAGCCATTTTCTTCTTCAAATCCTTTTCAACCTGCCCAGCCTGGCCCTGCTCGCCTATATCGGCTGGCTGACCGCATCGCACTTCTGGGCCGGCACCTATCTGAGCACCGACTTCTTCCTGCACGCCCTGCTCACCCTGGCCGCAGTGCTCCTGCTCAGTTTCTTTATCTATCAACTGTGCCTGCGCCTGGCCGTAAGCCGGGACCGCATCCAGCGCCGCGCCTTTCAAGCCATGGAGCAGCGGGTAGACGACAGCCCGCTGTTGGCCGGCCGCGAAATGACCGATCAGGTGGCGCGGGTGCTGGCGCTGGCAAGGAAATAGAGCGGGCCGGGTTCGTTGGGTTTATCGGGTAGGCTGGGTGTCTGCGAAATGTGCTTCCAGGGCGGTCATGATGCGCAGGGTGTGCACCCCCGGCCGGCCGTCGCCGATGGTCGTGTCGTCTACCTGAACCACGGGCACCAGCCCCTTGTTGGTGCCGGTGATGAAAATTTCGTCGGCCGTCAGCAACTCGGTCAACGGGATATTCCGCAAGTCGATGGGCATCAGCGGCCGGGCGATATCCAGCACCACCTGGCGTGTGATGCCGGCCAGAATCCCGCTGCCGGGGGTGGCCAGGCGGCCACCGATGACGGCGAAAAGATTGCTGGTGGTGCCCTCCAATGCGTTGCCGTGGCGGTCCACATAAAGGGCCTCGACCGCATCGTTGGCGCGGGCCTCGCGCAACGCCATGGCGGCCGGCACATAATCGATGCTTTTGGCGCCGGGGATGCGGCGTTCGAGGCGCATGGTGACGACCTTGACGCCGCGATCGTACCACTCGGCCGGCAGCCTGGGCAGAGGCGTGATCAGCACCAGGAGGCGCGGTTTGCCCTGGGGGGTCATGAAGTCGCTGCTGGAGCCGCCGGTGGCGATGATGCGGATGTTGGCCTCGTCCATGGTGTTTCGGGATAGGGTTTCCATGGCGATCCGGCGAACCTCGTCGCGCGACCAGGGGAGATCCAGGCTGATCTGGCGGGCCGATTCGAAGAGCCGGTCGACATGCTCCTTTAGAAAAAGCGGTTTGCCGTTGTAGGTGCGCAACAGATCAAACACCCCGATGCCGCGAATCACGGCCAGATCGTCCACCGGGATGACGGCCTCTTCGGCCGGCAGAAATTTTCCGTCTACATAATAGATGGCCATCCGACTCCCTCCTCATGGCGCTGATAGAAGCCCTCTCTTT